>CAZERX010000257.1:0-1546 GCA_964515045.1 uncultured Eubacterium sp. | reverse complement strand
CTCGTTCAGCTCCTTCAAAAATTCCATGATCTCCGTATAATGCCGGTAATCCTGCCCTGCCGTCGGCTCGTCTAAGATCAGCACCTTCGGATCCATCACGAGCATGGATGCGATCGTCACGCGCTTTTTCTGCCCGAAGCTCAGCGCCGACACCGGCCACTTGCGGAACTGATACAGTCCGCAGACCCGAAGTGCGTGCTCGACACGCTCCTTTACCGTTTCCTCATCGACACCGTGCAGCCGCAGACCGAGTGCGACCTCATCATAGATCATGGATTTGCAGATCATCTGATTCGGATTCTGCATCACATAGCTGATGAACTGCGACCGTTCCTTGATCGTCTGTCCTTTTAAGGATTTTCCCTCGAATAAAATGTCGCCCGCATCCTCCTTTACAAAGCCGCAGATCACCTTTGCCAGCGTGCTCTTGCCCGCGCCGTTCGTGCCGACGATGGACACCATCTCTCTTTTTTTGATGGCAAAGGACACATCCTGCAGGATCTTTCGGTAGCTCGTATACTGGAACGACATGTGATCCACCGTCAGGATGTCATCCGCATCCTCGGTCACATGCGGCGTACCGGCTGCTACCCAGCTTTTCAGCTTCTGCCTGTCCGCATCACTCAGCACGAGCGTTTCCAGTTGTCCGGCGTGCATGTCCTCCGTTACGCGGATACCGGCATATTTCATCGCCGTCACATACAAAGGCTCGCGGATACCGAGGCTCGGCAGCATATCCGTCGTCATCAGCCGGTCTGCCGGCATATCCGCTACGATATGCCCCTCCGACACGACGATCACACGGTCTACATGCCGGTACAGCACATCCTCCAGACGATGCTCGATGATGAGCACCGTTTTGTTATAATCCTTCTGGATCCGGTCGATCAGGTCGATCGCCGTCTTACCGGTCGCCGGATCGAGATTGGCGAGCGGCTCGTCAAAAAGCATGATGTCTACGTCATCCACCATCACGCCCGCAAAGGACACGCGCTGCTTCTGACCGCCGGACAGCTCATGCGGCGATGCCTTCAGAAGCTGCCCCATATCAACGATGTCCGCCACCTGCTGTACGGTCTGCTTCATCTGCTCCTGCGGCGTGCACTCATTTTCCAGTGCAAACGCAATATCCTCGCCGACCGAAAGTCCGACGAACTGTCCGTCCGAATCCTGCAGCACCGTTCCGATCTTTTTGGACAGATCGAAAATGTTGCTCTCCTTCGTTTCGATGCCCGCGACCTTTAACGAGCCTTTGATCTCGCCCTTGTAGGAAAAAGGGATCAGACCATTCAGACAGTGTCCGAGCGTGCTCTTGCCGGAGCCGGAGGGTCCTACGATCAGTATTTTTTCACCTGCGTAGATCTGCAGGTTGATGTCGTAGAGCGTCGGCTTTGCCTGACTGAAATACTGAAAGGAAAAATGCTCAAAAGAAATAATCGGTTCCATACACGTTCTCATCCTTTATTCGTAAACTAATCTCGGTGCCTTGCGGATCGCGAGCTTCCACGCAGTACCCGTTCCGATGTTATATGCCCGCGCGAAGCTG
>CAZERX010000256.1:0-1551 GCA_964515045.1 uncultured Eubacterium sp. | reverse complement strand
ATCATCCTGCTCGGCGGACGTACCGGACGTGACGGTATCGGCGGTGCGACCGGTTCTTCAAAGGCACATAACACACAGTCCACTGCAGTGTGCGGTGCAGAGGTACAGAAGGGTAATGCGCCGACCGAGCGAAAGCTCCAGCGCATGTTCCGCAGACCGGAAGTATCACATATGATCAAAAAATGTAACGATTTCGGCGCAGGCGGCGTATCGGTAGCGATCGGAGAGCTTGCTGCAGGGCTTCGCGTGAACCTTGACCTCGTTCCGAAAAAGTACGCCGGACTGGACGGCACGGAGCTTGCGATCTCCGAGTCACAGGAGCGTATGGCGGTCGTTGTGGCACCGGAGGATGTGGAGCAGTTCCTCGCATATACCGCAGAGGAAAACTTAGAGGCAGTCGAGGTCGCAGTCGTGACGGAGGAGCCGCGTCTGGTACTGGAGTGGGGCGGAAAAGAGATCGTCAATATTTCCCGCGCATTCCTCGATACGAACGGCGCACATCAGGAAACGACCGTTGCTGTCGATATACCGGAGAAAGCCGAGAATTTCTTTGAAAAATATGAGCTGCCCGCAGTAGCGGCAGCATTGGAAGCCGGCGATGTGAAGACCGCATGGACAGAGCTTCTGCGCGATCTGAACGTCTGCTCACAGAAGGGACTCGTGGAACGCTTTGACGGCTCCATCGGTGCAGGCAGTGTCTATATGCCTTACGGCGGACGCTATCAGCTCACGGAGACACAGTCCATGGTCGCAAAGCTGCCGGTATTAGAGGGCAAGTGCGACACCGTAACGATGATGTCCTATGGCTTTGATCCGTATCTGTCAAGCTGGAGTCCGTACCACGGCGCAGCTTATGCAGTTGTAGAATCCCTGTCACGCATCGTGGCAGCAGGCGGTGACTATTCCAAGGTACGCTTTACGTTTCAAGAGTATTTCCGCCGCATGAGCGAGGATCCCGCGCGCTGGAGCCAGCCGTTCGCGGCGCTGCTCGGTGCATACCGTGCACAGATCGCGCTTGGACTGCCGTCCATCGGAGGAAAGGATTCCATGTCCGGTACGTTCAATGAGATCGACGTACCGCCGACACTCGTATCCTTCGCCGTGGATGTAGCGACAAAGCAGGAGGTGATCACGACGGAGCTGAAGGCAGCAGGCAATAAGCTGGTGCTCTTTACGATGAAGCGTGATGCCTATGACATGCCCGATTTCGCGCAGGCAATGAAGCTGTATGATGCCCTGCATGAGCTGATCGGCAGACAGGCAGTCGTATCCGCCTACGCACTGGACGGCAAGGGTGTCGCAGCCGCCGTCAGCAAGATGGGCTTCGGAAATAAGCTCGGTGTGACGATCGATAGCAGCGTATCCAAGGAAACACTGTTCGCTCCCGCATTCGGAAGCCTTGTCGCAGAGGTTCCGGTGGCATGTGTGGATGCCGTAAAGGAAGTGCTCGCAGCGGCAGGTCTTGACGATGCATGGTCTGTCATCGGACGCGTGAATGACACGAGATCCTTTGTCTATGACGAGATGACGCTGCCGGTAGAGGAAGCGATC
>CAZERX010000255.1:0-1636 GCA_964515045.1 uncultured Eubacterium sp. | reverse complement strand
GTGGTTACACCAGAATCGTAAAGATCGGTGAGCGTAAGGGTGACGGTGCTATGACCGTTGTCATCGAGCTGGTTTAATCAGAATCGAATGAATGATAAGATATCCGAGACGACAGACAGTCTCGGATATTTTTTTACCCAAAATACGGATTCTATGCTATACTGTTGACTATGAATGAAAAAGTATATAAAACACTTGAATACAATAAAATAATAGAAAAACTGACGGCGCACGCATACTCCGCCGAAGCCAAAAAGCGCTGCATGGAGCTGGAGCCGATGACGGACCGTGCGGCGATCGAGGAGGCACAGACCTATACAAAGGATGCGCTGACGCGGATCTTAAAAAACGGAAGCATTTCGCTGTCCGGCATCACGGATGTGAACGGCTCGCTGCAGCGGCTGAGACTGGGCGCATCACTTTCCGCACTGGAGCTTCTCCGTATCTGCTCTTTATTAGAAACGGCAAAACGCATGAAAAATTTCGCGCGCGGAAAGTCTGAGGAAGCGCCGCGTGACAGTCTGGATGCGATGTTTACGGCGCTGGAGCCGTTGAACACGCTGCAGGAGGAGATCCGACGCTGTATCATTTCGGAGGAGGAGATCGCCGATGATGCGAGCACGAAGCTGCGGAGCATCCGAAAAAATATCCGCGGCATGAATGACCGTGTGCACGCGCAGCTCAACAAGCTGATGGCGCAGGAGAGCACGCGGAGCTGTCTGCAGGATGCGGTCGTTACGATGCGCGGAGACCGCTATTGTCTGCCGGTCAAGGCAGAATACAAGTCGCAGATCGCGGGAATGGTGCACGACCAGTCCTCGACTGGCTCGACCGTTTTTATCGAGCCGCTGTCCGTTGTTAATCTGAACAATGAGCTGAAAACACTGCTCATTCAGGAGCAGGAGGAGATCGAGGCGATCCTTTCCGAATTATCGAATCAGACGGCAGAGCATTCCGTGACACTCGAATCGGACTATCGTGTGCTCGTGGAGCTGGACTTTATTTTTGCAAAGGCAGAGCTGGCGAAGGAGTGCAACGGTGTCGCACCGCTTTTTAACACGGAGGGCAGGATCAATATCCGACGCGGCAGACATCCGCTGCTCGATCCGAAAAAGGTCGTGCCGATCGACATCCGTCTGGGGGATGAGTTCGGACTTCTGATCGTGACCGGACCGAATACCGGCGGAAAGACCGTGTCCTTAAAGACGGTCGGACTGCTCACGCTGATGGGGCAGGCAGGACTGCATATTCCGGCGAACGACCGCTCGGAGCTTGCCATTTTTACGGATGTATTCGCGGATATCGGGGATGAGCAGAGCATTGAGCAGAGCTTATCCACATTTTCTTCACATATGACGAACATTATCCGCATTTTAGACCGTGTGGACGAGCGGAGTCTGGTCTTATTCGATGAGCTGTGTGCCGGAACGGATCCGACAGAGGGCGCGGCACTGGCGATCGCGATACTGGATGATCTGCATCGGCGTAAGGTGCGCACGATGGCAACGACGCATTACAGCGAGATCAAGGTATATGCATTAGCGACGGAGGGCGTGGAGAATGCGTGCTGTGAGTTTGACGTGGAAACGCTCAGCCCGACCTACCGGCTGCTGATCGGGATCCCCGGAAAGAGTAA
>CAZERX010000254.1:0-1660 GCA_964515045.1 uncultured Eubacterium sp. | reverse complement strand
ATATGGACGTGATCACCATGTCCTCCGTCGTTCAGCAGGGACTCATTTTCCGTGACCGTATCTTTACCGTATCCGTGCTGCTTCCGGACAAGCCGGGTGAGCTTTGCAAGGTATCCGGACTGATCGCGGGCGAGCAGGGCAATGTCATCAAGCTGGAGCATAACCAGTTTGTAACGACCAACCGCAGCGCAGCCGTGGAGCTTCGCATCACGATGGAGTGCTTTGGTACGGAGCACAAGCAGCAGATCATGTCTGCACTGGAGAAGGAGGGCTACCGCCCGAAGCTCGTGCGGACGACCTTATAGCTTCTGCACATATTCTCTCGGTGAGCAGCCCTCGACCTTTTTGAACACCTTACTGAAATAGTAGGCATTCTCAAAACCGAGCTTTTCTGCGATCTCGTAGATCTTATCATTGCTGTCGCGCAGCATATCCTTCGCGGCAGCAATTTTTGCGTGATTGACATAATTCACGAATCCAAGCTCTGAATATTTTCCAAACAACGTACTGAGATACGACGGACTGATGCCGAATGCGGCAGCTACCTCGTTTAATGTCAGCTTCTGATCCAGATTCTGCTGGATGTATGCCTTGACGTTCGTTACGACATGATTTTTGTAGTCATCCTTTTCGGATAAAAAGAACGCACACAGCCCATCGCACAGCGTCTGCATCCAGCCGATGATCTGCTCGGTCGTGCCGAGCTGGTACAGACGGCGATAACCGGCGGGATCGTCCGAAAAAATGCGGCTGACCGTCTGTTCACCGTCCGTGAGCAGGGAGATGGTCAGATACAGGATGCTTCCGGCGGCATCCATCGCCTGCAGATAGCGTGACGGATGCTGGGAAAAAAGCTCTGTCAGCGAAGCAAAGATGCTGCGCAGCTTTTCGTGGTTCATCTCCTCATAGGCGGCGCGGATGTCATCCTTTAGGATCGACATGTTGAACACGTTTTTCGTGGCAGCCGTATCCGTCAGCTCATCGGCAAAAAGGAACGGAGTCTGTGCCGTGACTGCCGTCAGTGCCTGCTTGGCAGCGTAGAAGGAGCTGCTAAGCTCAAACGGATCGCTGACCGGATGTCCGAGTCCTGCGCTGATATTCGCGTTGTAATAATTTTTCAGCATCGTGCATGTGCCGTCAAGTGCGTGCAGGATCTTGTCGCGGTAGTCATCCTCCGCAGGATCCAGCGGAAAAACGATCAGGAAATGTCGTGCATCAAGCGGCGTGACATAGCAGGTGATGTATTTTGCGATCAGTTGGATGAACATTTGCAGGGCAGCATGATAAAGCCCGAGGAGCTGCTTACTGTCCATCGTGGCTTCGGCGGGCGTGTCGATCTGAAAATATCCGGCAAGACAGCCGTTTTCTGAAAAGGTGAGGGAAAGCTCCTCCTTTTGCAGCAGAAATTCCGCTTCATTTTCAAACAGATTGTTGACCAGACGGATGAAAAAACGCTCCTGCAAAAGTCCGGTCGGTGAGAGTACCGGCTCCTGTTCTGCGGGTGATCGTTCCTTGTCCACGAGTGTCAGCGCGTTGCGGATGCTCTCACCCAGCATTTCTGCGTCCAGCTCCAGCTTCACGAGATAGTCCGTGACCTGATAGGCGATCGCCTGCTTTGCCATGTCAAAATCCTGATAGCTCGTCAGTATGAGAAAGGCGG
>CAZERX010000253.1:0-1701 GCA_964515045.1 uncultured Eubacterium sp. | reverse complement strand
GTGCTTCCATCGGACACGTTTCACCGGAGGCGGCAGTCGGAGGTCCGATCGCCCTCGTCGAGGAGGGCGACATCATCAGCATTGACATTCCGGCGATGAAGCTCGAATTAAAGGTATCTGACGAGGAGCTTGCCGCACGTAAGGCAAAGTGGCAGCCGAGAGAGCCGAAGGTGACGGATGGATATCTGGCTCGTTACGCAAAGATGGTAACATCAGGAAACAGAGGTGCGATCTTAGAGATCAAGTAGTAGGATAAAGGGGAGAAATACATGCAGCTCACAGGTGCGGAGATCATCATAGAATGCTTGAAGGAGCAGGGCGTGGATACGGTATTCGGTTATCCGGGCGGTGCGATCTTAAACGTTTATGATGAATTATACAAACACAGCAATGAGATCAGACATATTCTGACCTCGCATGAGCAGGGCGCGAGTCATGCGGCAGACGGTTATGCGAGGAGCACCGGAAAGGTCGGTGTCTGTCTCGCAACGAGCGGGCCGGGAGCGACCAATCTGGTCACCGGTATCGCGACCGCTTATATGGATTCGGTGCCGTTAGTAGCGATCACCTGCAATGTCGGTGTCTCGCTGCTCGGCAAGGACAGCTTTCAGGAGATCGACATTTCCGGCGTGACAATGCCGATCACGAAGCACAATTTTATCGTTAAGGATGTCACGCAGCTCGCGGACACGATCCGGCGCGCGTTCGACATCGCACGGAAGGGAAGACCCGGACCGGTGCTCGTGGACGTGCCGAAGGATGTCACGGCAAATAAGACCGATTATGAAGCGGTCGTTCCGATACATACACCGCGCAGTGCACATCCGATCTCGGAAAGTGAGCTTTCGGCAGCACTGCACATTATAAAAAAGGCAAAAAAACCGTATGTGTTCGTCGGCGGCGGCGCAGTGATCTCAGAAGCAGCGGAGGAGTTAAAAACCTTCGTTTCGCTCCTGCAGGCACCGGTCTGTGATTCGCTGATGGGAAAAGGCGCATTCGACGGTACGGATCCGATGTACACTGGTATGCTCGGCATGCACGGTACCAAGGCATCCAACTTCGGTGTCAGCGAGTGTGATCTGCTGGTCGTTGTCGGTGCACGTTTTTCGGATCGCGTGATCGGAAATGCGTCAAAGTTTGCGAGAAAGGCAAAGATCGTACAGATCGATATCGATCCGGCAGAGGTGAATAAAAATATCCTCGTGACCGCGAGTGTGATCGGCGATGCCAAGAGTGTTCTGACAGAGCTGAATGCGCGTATGGAGCAGCAGGAGCACAAGGAATGGCTGGCACACGTGATGCAGCTAAAGGAGCAGTATCCGCTGACGTATGCACCGGAAGGTCTGAGCGGCCCTTACATGATGGAGGAGATCTACCGTCAGACGAACGGTGATGCGATCATCACGACCGAGGTCGGTCAGCACCAGATGTGGGCGGCGCAATATTATAAATACAGCAGACCGCGCACGCTGCTGACTTCCGGCGGACTCGGAACGATGGGCTACGGACTGGGCGCTGCGATCGGTGCACAGGTCGCAAATCCCGATAAGCAGGTCGTGAATTTCGCGGGTGACGGATGCTTCCGCATGAACATGAATGAGCTGGCGACTGCGGCGAGACAGAAGCTGCCGCTCATCGAGGTGATCGTCAACAATCATGTGCTTGGTATGGTACGCCAGTGGCAGAATCTGTTTTACAATA
>CAZERX010000252.1:0-1703 GCA_964515045.1 uncultured Eubacterium sp. | reverse complement strand
TACGGTCCGACCAGATCCTCCGTTTTCTGTGAAATCCGACCGTCCTCCGGCGGGAGCAGCTCCGGACTGACCGGCGTATCCAGCACGTCGAGCAGCACCTCGCGGAGTCTTGCATCCGCACACGTATCTGCATAGTAGCGCACCAGATGCCGAACGAGCGTTTTCGGCACAGAGCAGTTGACCCCGTACATCGACATATGATCGCCGTTGTAGGTCGCCCAACCGAGTGCCAGCTCAGACATGTCACCGGTTCCGATGACCATGCCGTTATTTTTATTCGCGATGTCCATGAGGATCTGCGTGCGCTCACGCGCCTGTGCGTTTTCATACGTCACATCATGGATGGATGCATCGTGTCCGATATCTGAGAAATGCTGTCTGACCGCATCCACGATCGGGATCTCCCGAAGTGTCGCTCCGAGACTTCGGATCATGCCGAGCGCATTCTCATAGGTACGGTCTGTCGTACCAAAGCCCGGCATCGTCACCGCCGTGATCTGTGTGCGCGGGATTTTCAGTGCATCAAACGCGCGCACCGTCACAAGCAGTGCCAGCGTGGAATCCAGTCCGCCTGAGATCCCGACGACCGCGTTTTGACAGCCGGTGTGCAGCAGTCGCTTTTTCAGTCCCATCGTCTGGATCGCAAGGATCTCCTCGCAGCGTTTTTCCCGATCATACACATCTGCCGGAACGAACGGTGTCGGATCAATGTGTCTTGTGAGCTTTGTTTCCGTTATTTCAAGTGAAAATTCGTGACAGATATACTGCTCTGCCCCCTTCGGCTCAAAGGTGGTCATCCGCCGGCGCTCCGCGTTCATGCGCGCGGCATCAAACTCTGATACGGTGATCTCGTTTGAAAACCGTGCCGACTGAGCGAGCAGCACACCGTTTTCCGCGATCAGACTGTGTCCGGAAAATACGACATCCTGCGTCGATTCACCCTCACCGGCATTGCTGTAAATGTAGCCGCACAGCAGCCGTGCCGACTGGTTCTCGACCAGCGCGCGCCGGTACTGTGCCTTTCCGGTCGTTTCATCACTCGCCGACAGGTTCACGATCAGGTTTGCTCCTGCGAGCGCATGTGCCGTGCTCGGCGGATCCGGTGACCACAGATCCTCACAGATCTCTGCTGCCACGGAAAGAGCCGGATATTCCGTGCACGTAAAGATCTGACGCGTTCCCATCCACGCAGAAACATCAGCCGTCACCTGAACCGGCACAGCCTCCTGCATTCCTTTTGCAAAATGTCTCTGCTCGTAAAACTCTCCGTAATTCGGAATGCTCGTTTTCGGCACGAGCGCGAGCAATCTGCCGCGGTTTAAGACGGCTGCCACATTGTAGAGCTTTCCGGCATGCTCATACGGCAGTCCTACAAAAATGAGTGCCGCCAGCGTCTTTGTCTGCTCCATGAGCCACAGCAGCGCTTCCTTTGATCCCCGCAGCAGGAGATCCTGTAAAAACAGATCCCCGCACGTATAGCCGCTCAGGCACAGCTCCGGACAGACGATCACCGCTGCGCCCTCTGCTGCTGCCTCCCTGATCTTTTCCAATACTGATCCTTTGTTAAACTGCGGATCTGCGACCCGTATCTCCGGCGTGACCGCCGCTACCTTTATGAAACCCTGCTGCACTTTGCTATCTCCTTTAACTCATCGACTTCAAATGTATAATCCGTGTTGCAGAAATGACAGTTGACATGGATC
>CAZERX010000251.1:0-1751 GCA_964515045.1 uncultured Eubacterium sp. | reverse complement strand
AGGTCAATGTACCGATCTACGCGACGAAGCTGACGATGGGTATCATCGACCACAAGTTAGAGGAGCATGAGCTGTTAAAAAAGGTCAAGCGCAAGATCGTCCGCTACGGTCAGCACATCAATGCAGGATGCTTCCGCATTGAGTTTATCAAGACCAATCACAGCATACAGGATGCGGCGGCACTGGCGATCTATTCACCGGCAGGCATTGTCGTACACACCGGAGATTTCAAGGTGGATTATACGCCGGTATTCGGTGACGCGATCGATCTGCAGCGGTTCGGTGAGATCGGTAAAAAGGGCGTGCTGGCGCTGATGTGTGACAGTACGAATGCAGAGCGCCCCGGCTTTACGATGTCAGAAAAAACGGTCGGAAAGGCACTGGAGAGCATCTTTGAGGAGCATCCGAACAGCCGTATCATCGTGGCGACGTTCGCCTCCAATGTAGACCGTGTACAGCAGATCATCAATCAGGCATACAAGAGCGGCAGAAAGGTCGTTGTGGAAGGCCGCAGCATGGTCAACATCATTTCGACCGCGACGGAGCTTGGCTATATCAGCATACCGGACAATACGCTCATTGACATTGAGCATCTGAAAAATTATCCGCCGGAAAAGACCGTGCTGATCACGACCGGCAGTCAGGGAGAGTCGATGGCAGCGCTGTCGCGCATGGCGAACGGCACGCACCGCAAGGTGTCCATCCGTCCGAATGATACGATCGTATTCAGCTCGAATCCGATCCCCGGAAACGAGAAGGCGGTGTCAAAGGTCATCAACGACCTGTCACGCAAGGGCGCAGAGGTTATTTTTCAGGATGTGCACGTATCAGGACATGCCTGTCAGGAGGATATCAAGCTCATTTATTCGCTCGTGCATCCGAAGTATGCGATACCGATCCACGGTGAGTACAAGCACAGAAAGGCGCAGGCAAAGATCGCGCAGGAGCTTGGCATTGACAAGGACAATATATTCCTCATCAATTCCGGCGATGTGCTGGAGGTGGATGAAGATCATGCACGTGTCAACGGAAAGGTACACGTCGGCGATGTCATGGTAGACGGACTGGGTGTCGGCGATGTTGGAAATATCGTACTGCGTGACCGTCACATCCTCGCGGAGGAGGGCATCATCATCGTGGTGCTCACACTGGACGGAGAGTCCGGTCAGGTGCTCGCGGGACCGGATATCGTATCGCGCGGATTTGTTTATGTGCGGGATGCGGGAGATCTGATGGACGATGCACAGTCGGTGCTCAATCACACGATGGACGTGCTGATGGACAAGGGCGTGACTGACTGGGGCAAGATCAAGCAGGAGATCAAGGACGCACTCGGCGGCTTTGTATGGAAAGAGACCAAGCGCCGTCCGATGATCATACCGATCATTATGGAGGTGTAGGAGCTTCATGCACACGGATGAGGGAAACAGCCGTATCGAGAATGCACTCGGACAGCTCGTTGCGGCGATGAAGGAAAGCGATGAATATGTCCGCTACCGGCGGGCAGAGGCAAAGGTCGCTGAGTTTTCGGGGCTGCAGCAGCGGATCGACGAGTTCCGCAGCAGTTGGTATGAATTGCAGCGCGGCGGACGGGATCTGTTCGATCAGATCGATCAGGTGCAGGCACGCTACGCAGACCTTCGGGAAAATCCCTATGTGCAGGAGTTTTTGGCGGCAGAGCTTGCGCTGTGCCGCGTGTTCCAGCGTGTGAACGGGGCGGTCGCGGGGAGGGTGGGTGTGTATACCTCATT
>CAZERX010000250.1:0-1759 GCA_964515045.1 uncultured Eubacterium sp. | reverse complement strand
GGGCACGTTAGAGCTGGTGGAGGATGAGGAGCATGACCTTTTGGACTGCGGCATCCGCATCATCGCACAGCCGCCCGGAAAGAAGCTGCAGAACATGATGCAGTTATCCGGCGGAGAAAAATCGCTGACGGCGATCGCACTGCTGTTTGCGATCCAGAATCTGAAGCCGTCACCGTTCTGTCTGCTGGATGAGATCGAGGCGGCGCTGGATGATTCCAACGTAGACCGCTTTGCGAAGTATCTGCATAAGCTGACGAAAAATACGCAGTTTATCATCATCACGCACCGACGCGGCACGATGAACGCGGCAGACCGCCTGTACGGGATCACGATGCAGGAGAAGGGTGTGTCCACACTCGTGTCGGTGAACCTGATCGAAGCAGATCTTGAGGAGTAAACACAGAACAGGAGATGAGAAAATGGAACCGGAAAAAAAGAAAAAAGGTTTTTTCGGCAGACTGGTCGAGGGTCTGACCAAGACCAGAGATAACATCGTAAAAGGCATCGACAACGTATTCAGCGGATTTTCCAGCATCGACGACGATTTCTATGAGGAGATCGAGGAGATCCTCGTCATGGGCGATCTCGGTGTCCATGCGACAGAGCAGATCATCGACGATCTGAAGCAGAAGGTAAAGGAGCAGCACATCAAGGAGCCTGCGGCGTGTAAGGAGCTTCTGATCGAAAGCATCAAGCGTCAGATGGATGTCGGAGAAACGGCATACCGCTTTGAGCACGAGCAGTCCGTTGTGATGGTGATCGGTGTGAACGGAGTCGGCAAGACGACCTCCATCGGCAAGCTCGCAGGCAAGCTGAAGGCGCAGGACAAAAAAGTCATATTAGCGGCGGCAGACACCTTCCGAGCGGCAGCAGGCAGCCAGTTGGAGGAGTGGGCGAACCGCGCAGGCGTAGAGATGATCGGCGGACAGGAGGGCGCAGACCCCGCGGCAGTTGTCTATGATGCGGTCGCGGCGGCAAAGGCGCGTCATGCGGATGTACTGCTGTGCGATACGGCAGGACGGCTGCATAACAAGAAAAATCTCATGGAGGAGCTTCGCAAGATCAACCGTATCATCGACCGCGAGTATCCGGACGCATTCCGTGAAACGCTCGTTGTGCTGGACGGAACGACCGGACAGAATGCGCTCGCGCAGGCGAAGCAGTTTTCCGAGGTGGCAGACATTACCGGAATCATCCTGACCAAGATGGATGGAACGGCAAAGGGCGGTATCGCGGTAGCGATCCAGTCCGAGCTTGGCATACCGGTGAAATATATCGGCGTGGGTGAGTCGATCGATGACCTGCAGAAATTTGATTCAAATGATTTTGTAAATGCACTCTTTGACAGAGCGCCGGAAGGAGAAGCATAACATGTTGACACTGGATAAATTTGAGGAAGCAAGTGAAAAGGTGCGTGAGGTCACGCTTGAGACCAAATTGGTCTATAGTGACTATCTGAGCGCGCAGACCGGAAACAAGGTGTATCTGAAGCCGGAAAACATGCAGTTTACCGGAGCATATAAGGTGCGCGGAGCTTACTATAAAATCAGTACGCTTTCTGACGAGGAGCGCGCGCGCGGACTCATCACCGCATCGGCAGGAAACCATGCACAGGGCGTTGCGTATGCGGCAAAATGCTACGGCTGCAAGGCAACGATCGTGATGCCGACCACGACACCGCTCATCAAGGTGAACCGTACCAAGAGCTACGGTGCAGACGTGGTGCTGTATGGAGACGTGTACGACGAAGCCTGCGCAC
>CAZERX010000249.1:0-1784 GCA_964515045.1 uncultured Eubacterium sp. | reverse complement strand
ACACCGACTCCGGTATTATCAAATTTTTTTGCTATGTATACGACCAGCCGGAGATTATGCTCGATCAGCTCCTTTCGCGCCTCCGCACAGTTATCTCCCATGAGCAGGATACACTCCCGCTCGCGCTCAGCACCAAGCGGCGGCGGCAGCACCTCCGCGCCGCCGATATAATGGACTTCACGCTCCTTACAAAACAGCATGGTATACAGTGTCGGTATCATCTTTAGCTGAAAACAGTTCGGTACATTGATCTTTATGTACATGTTGATCCCCTCCAAATCCTTCTGTCTGATTTTCCCATTCTGCCGACAGGATCAGCCGGTAGTCTTTTCCTTTGAACAGCGCATCATCGGCAGCTCCGATGACCGCCGGTACACACGCTCCATTTTCCCATTCCATCGCATCGATCGTCCATACCTCCATCAGTCCGTCTGAGACACCGACCGTGGAAAACGGGATCAGTCTGCCTGCTCCGCGCTCCGGAAGCAGCCGCTCCAGCTCACTGCGCGGCAGGATATGGACCGGCAGATGCACATACGGATCACGCAGACGGTTTCCGGTATCATGCAGCCCGACGAGCGACAGCTCCCGCTCTCCTGCGCGCAGCCGCACCCGATACAGCCTGACATCCTGCTGTCTGCGCCGCTCCTCTAAGATCAGCGCGGCAAGGATCGTCACCGCACAGATACAGCAGCCTGCGCCAAACCAGCAGCTTCTCGGCAGATGCTGTTCCACACAGCCAAGGATCCCGCCCGCAAAAACGGTCGCAAAAAGGCTCCACAGCACGATCCGCACAAAACGCCGCACACTGCGCACACGGTACAGACATTCCGTAAAGATCAGCCGCAGCAGCACACTCCCGCACGCATACCATACACCGTAGCCTGCCAGCACAAAGCACGCGACCTCTGCCGACGCAGCCGCCGCGCACATCCACAGCACCCGACCGACCGGTGTATCCAGCCGCAGCCACAGACTGACAAAGAGACATACATTCAGCTCCACAAAAAACGTGCGCAGCCACATGACATCCAGATAGATCGTCAGCTCCACATACACCTGCCCTCCGCTTTTCCTAAGATGCCTTGTATTATATCTCATGCCCCATGCAAACTTTGTCAAAAAGAAGTGCGCACGCAAAAAAGACCCATATGCAGCATCTGCCGCATACCGGTCTTTTCTTTTTTCTTATATTTTACTGTGATTTCCGAAATTATTTTCTTGTATTTTTCAAGAATGTCGGGATCTGGATATCCTTCTCCGGCACGCTGCTCTCCGGACGCTTGGGCTTCTGGATACCGGTAAACGCCGTGCCTGCCGGTGACGCAGGATTTGCCGTACCTGCCGCAGATGCTGCGCCGAGGGTTCTCGTATATCCGGTGCCTGCCGCTCCGTTCAGACCGCTGCGGCTCGTGAGTCCTGCATTCATCGGACGCTGTGCACCCGCTGTCGCCGTCGTACCGGTCGTATCTTTCATTCCGCTCATCAGCGGAGCCACGGACGGTTTCTTGTTCGTCTCCAGACCGGTCGCGATCACGGTGATCTTTGCCGTATCCGTCATGGATTCGTCATACTTCGCACCAAAGATGATATTTGCCTCATCACCTGCGAGATCCTGCACATAGCTGGCAGCATCATTTGCATCCATCAGCGAGATGTCACCCGAAATATTGATGATCACATGCGATGCACCATTGATGGTCGTCTCAAGCAGCGGGCTTGCAACTGCGAGCTTCACTGCCTCAAGTGCCTTGTCATCGCCATGTGACTCGCCGATACCGATA
>CAZERX010000248.1:0-1789 GCA_964515045.1 uncultured Eubacterium sp. | reverse complement strand
TGCGATGGTCTCCTTGTATACGATATGTCCCTCTGCAAAGGACACCTCCTCGTGGAACCGCTGCCAGATCAGCTCCTTTAGCACCTGCGTCTGCACTTCTCCCATGAGCTGCAGATGGATCTCCCGCGAGCGCTCATTCCACAGCACATGCAGCAGCGGATCCTCCTCCTCGAGCTGCCGCAGCTTTCCTAAGAAAACGAACGCATCACACGTTTCCGGCAGCACCAGCCGATACGTCATCACCGGCTCACAGCGCGGCGCAGACTGCGCCGGACAATCTCCCAGTCCGTCTCCGACCGCCGTATGTGAAAGTCCGGTCAGTGCACACACGGCTCCCGCACATACCGTATCGCGCGTTTCATACCGCGTGCCCGAATACAGACGGATCTGATCGACCTTTTCCGGTCCATCCGCACCGGTATCCAGCCGATCCTTCACATGCAGCGCACCGCCGGTCAGACGCACCCATGTCAGACGCGCACCCGCATCATCGCGTGAGATCTTGAACACGCGTGCACCGAATGACACGCAGGGCTTCTGATCCGGAATATAGCGGTCGATCCCGTCCAGAAGCTCCCGCACACCACGCTCCTTTAGGGCTGCGCCAAAATAGCAGGGAAAAATCTTTCGCTCTCCGATGCTCTGCCGGATCTGCTCCTCCCGCAGCACACCCTCCGAAAAGAACGTATCCAGCAGCGTTTCATCACACACTGCAAGCTCCTCCATCCACTGCTCATCCTGTGCACAGGAAAAATCCTGACAGCCGTCTGACAGCTCCGTCTGAAGCTCGGTCAGGATATCCTGCGCCGTCCGCTGCGAAAGATCCATTTTATTGACAAAAAGGAAGGTCGGCACGCCATAATGCGTCAGCAGCTTCCAAAGTGTCCGTGTATGACTCTGCACGCCGTCCGTCGCACTGATCACGAGCACCGCTGCATCCAATACACCGAGCACACGCTCCATCTCACCGGAAAAATCCACATGTCCCGGCGTATCGAGCAGTGTCAGCTCCCGCTCCTTCCACACAAAACGCGCCTGCTTGGAAAAGATCGTGATCCCGCGTGCACGCTCCTGTTCATCCGTATCCAGAAATGCATCGCCGTGATCGACGCGTCCGAGTGCACGGATCACGCCTGCCTCGTAGAGCATTCCCTCTGATAATGTCGTTTTTCCCGCATCCACATGTGCGAGGATCCCTATGCAATTCTGTTTCGCCGGCTTCTGTTCCAAGCTGTCCTCCTGCAAAAACGAGGCAGAGAAACCTCTGCCCCGCCAGTTATTTTTATTCGGATACTTCTGACTAGATGTTCAAAAGCTCACTGAACTCCTTCAATGCGCCGTCTGTCTCATGCGCAAGCACACGCTTTGCCAGCACCTTTCCGAGCTGTACACCCTCCTGATCGAAGCTGTTGACGTTCCACAGGAAGCCCTGATACATCACCTTATTCTCAAAGTGTGCCAGCAGTGCGCCGACAGACTTCGGATCAAGCTGCTCACCGATGATGATGCTGGAAGGACGACCGCCCTCGAAGTTTTTATTCCGGTTGTCATCAGCCTTTCCACATGCGAATGCCACGATCTGTGCGGCAACGTTCGCACACAGCTTCTGCTGGCTCGTGCTGCCCTGAATATCCACATCCGTACCGAGCTGGCTGTTCTTAAAGCCTACGAACTGCAGCGGGATGATATCCGTGCCCTGATGGAGCAACTGATAGAAGGAATGCTGTCCGTTCGTTCCCGGTTCACCAAAGATCACCGGTCCTGTCACATAGTCTACCGGCTCACCGTC
>CAZERX010000247.1:0-1796 GCA_964515045.1 uncultured Eubacterium sp. | reverse complement strand
AAGCTCATTTCTGACATACTTTTGAACCTCCTCAATAATATTATTTGGGGTTGATGCCCCTGCAGTAATACCTACATTGTCAAAGCCGCACAGCTCTGATGAAACCAGATCGTCGAGTGTCTGTATATAGTAAGTATTTTTACATTCATCCTTACATATCTCGAATAGCTTCTGTGTGTTGGAGCTGTGGCTTCCGCCGATCACGATCATTGCCTGTGAATCACGTGCCAGTGACCGCGCTTCTGTCTGCCGCTCCTCGGTCGCATTACAGATCGTATTCAAAATACATATGCTAATATAATACCCTTTATTTTGAATAATTTCAACTAAATTCTTAAATTTATTGCTGTTATATGTCGTTTGGGCGACGATACACAGCTTTTTTTTGTCCGGAAGTGCAAAATCCTCTGCATCTGCCGTATCCTCAATGACAGTCGTGTGCGCCGGATCACACCAGCCGCGGATGCCGCAGACCTCCGGATGATCGGGATTTCCGATGATGACGATATGCTCCCCCGCCGCCGAATGCTCTGCGACGATCCGATGGATCTTTTTTACAAACGGACAGGTCGCATCCAGCACGGTAAAGCCTGCCTCTGTCAGCATTTCCTGCTCAGCGCGCCCAATGCCGTGTGAGCGGATGATCACGCGCCCCTTCGGGAGCGCAGAAAGCTCCTCCATCGAACGGATCACGCGCACACCCCTTGATTCCAGATCGCGCACGACCTCCTCATTATGGATGATCGGCCCGTAGGTGTACAGTGCGCCGTCTGTCTCCGCCTGCTCATAGACCAGATCGACCGCACGCCGTACTCCGAAACAAAAGCCTGCGCTTTTTGCCACTGTAACGTTCATACTATGACTGCTTCTCCTTTACGATCGCTGTTATCGTTGCCACGACTTCATCAATATCCATCGCTGACGAATCGACGAGCACAGCATCCTCTGCCTGTCGCAGCGGTGACATTTCACGATTCATATCGCGGTGATCACGCTCTGCGATGTCCGCCTCGATCTTGGAAAGCTCTGCGGGAGCACCCTTTGCCAGAAGCTCCTCATACCGCCGCTTTGCGCGCGTCTGCACGCTCGCCGTCAGATAGATCTTTACCTGCGCATCCGGCAGCACGCAGGTACCGATATCGCGTCCGTCCATGATGACATCCGTGGTCTCTGCGAGCTTCTGCTGCAGTGCCACGAGCTTTTTACGCACGGCAGGATATACACTGATCTGCGATGCCAGATTGCCGACCTGCTCCGTCCGGATATCTCCGGTCACGTTCGCACCGTTCAAAAGCACCTGCTGTGCGCCGTTCTGATAACGGATCGTCACATCCGCAAGCGCCGCTGCCTGTGAAACGGCAGCCTCATTCGCAGGATCCAACTGCTCGATCAGAAAATAATACGCCAGCGCACGATACATCGCGCCGGTGTCCACATATACAAAACCGAGCTTCGCCGCGAGTGCCTTCGCGATCGTGCTCTTACCTGCTCCGGCAGGTCCGTCGATTGCAATATTGAATGCCATTGTTTTTCTCCCTTGCCCTTACTTTTTTTCCAAATAGTCCTCTGCCGCACAAAGTCCTGCGAGATAACCGCACGACCACGCGATCTGCAGATTAAATCCGCCGTTGAACGCGTCCAGATCCAGCATCTCACCCGCCAGATACAGCCCCTTCGTCTGTTTGGACTCCATCGTGGACGGATTGACCTCTTTCAGACGGATGCCGCCGCGCGTGATGATCGCCTCCGAAAAGCCGCGCAGTCCGGTCAGCGTGACGGAAAACTGCTTCAGCACA
>CAZERX010000246.1:432-1800 GCA_964515045.1 uncultured Eubacterium sp. | reverse complement strand
ATACCGGATGATCTGCGCGCGATGCTTGCAGATGATTCCGTGATCAAGGTGCGCTTCCGTTCGGATGAAACGACTGCGTGGGCAAATTATGAGCTTCGTACACGCGGCAATAAGAATTATTTGATCCTGAGCTTTACCAACTCCGTGATCCGGTATGCATCGGAGCGTTTTATTGATATTGAGCTTGTTCTGAGCCGTCAGAGCGGCTTAAAGATCCCTAACCGTTCGATCGTGACGAAGGACTTTTTCGTTGTGCCGCAGGAATATTTCACGAAAGGCGGCGACACCGCATCGCTCGGACTTCTGACGCAGACGACAGACGAGGACGGCGCACAGGTGCAGAAATTTATCGCAACAGATATTTTTTATTCGACCGATACGTGCTATTATGTCAGTGAAGAGGCGCTGAGTGCCGGAATGCGGGTGCTCGATCCGTCGGGCGGTAATCCGTATACGCTGGGCGATACGGAGCAGTTACAGGGTGTCTACAACATCAATAAGGGCTATGCCGTGTTCCGTATCATTGATATCCTGTATCAGAACGAGGAATACGCGATCGTCGCAAAGGGCACGGACTACGGTCTGTCGCAGTATGACCATATTGCATTGGACGGCTCACTCGTGACCGAGGATGAGATCATAAACTGAGTATTGGCAAATGCCGGAAAAGAGGAAAATAAAATGTTAAAAGAGAATTTACAGCAGGTAGAGGAACGGATCGCACAGGCATGTGCACGCGCGGGCAGAGACCGCTCAGAGGTCACGCTGATCGCAGTCAGCAAGACGAAGCCCGTCGAGATGCTGCAGGAGGTGTATGACGCAGGCATCCGTACCTTTGGAGAAAATAAGGTGCAGGAGATCTGTGAAAAATATGATAAGCTCCCGAATGATATCGAGTGGCACATGATCGGTCATTTACAGCGCAACAAGGTGCGTCAGGTCATTGATAAGGCGGCACTCATCCATTCGGTGGATTCCTACCGTCTGGCGCAGGAGATCAGTGTACAGGCGCAGAAAAAGAATATCCGTATGCCGATCCTGATCGAGGTAAATATCGCAGAGGAGGAGAGCAAGTTCGGAATTTCTGCTGAGGAGACCATCCAACTGGTCGAGGAGATCGCAGCACTCCCGAACCTGCAGATCAAAGGACTGATGACGATCGCGCCTTATGTGACCGATGCCGAGGAAAATCGCTCGTATTTTCGGCAAATCCGGCAATTATCTGTTGACATAAAAAACAAAAACATTGATAATGTATCTATGGATATCTTGTCTATGGGTATGACCGGCGACTATGAAGTAGCGATAGAGGAGGGTGCGACAATGGTTCGTGTAGGAACCGGAATTTTCGGTGCACGGCATTACGCA
>CAZERX010000246.1:0-422 GCA_964515045.1 uncultured Eubacterium sp. | reverse complement strand
ATTAAATATTCAATAGTATAACCCATTTATTGAGGAATGTAGATGAAAAATTGATGATAGGAGAATCAGTTCATGGGAGTATTTGACGGATTTTTGAATTTAATGAATCTCGGACCGGATGATGATGACGATTTTTACGATGACGCTTACGAGGATCCCGTAGAGGAAAAGCCGAAGCCTGCGCGTCCGGCAGCAAAGCCAGCAGCGGCAGATTTTTCGGATACGGCAGATACCGCGTCTGAGAGCAGACGTACCAAGGAGAAGCCGCAGAGCAAGATCACACCGATGCGTACCTCGTCCAGACGGACACAGACGACCGGCGGCATGGAGGTGTGCGTGATCAAGCCGACCACCTTTGATGAGTCACGCGAGATCACGGAGACGCTGCTCGCAAACCGGACGGTTGTATTGAACGTGGAAGG
>CAZERX010000245.1:0-1843 GCA_964515045.1 uncultured Eubacterium sp. | reverse complement strand
CATTTCAGCTTATATGGCAACCGATATGGACAAAATGGAAGCTGTTCTGGATGATCCCTACATTCTGATCACAGATAAAAAGATCAGCAACATTCAGGATCTGCTCCCGATCTTAGAGCAGATCGTACAGTCCGGCGCGCGCCTGCTCATCATCGCAGAGGATGTTGAGGGTGAGGCTCTGACCACACTGATCTTAAACAAGCTGCGCGGAACCTTCAACGTTGTAGCTGTCAAGGCACCGGGCTATGGTGACAGAAGAAAGGCAATGCTTGAGGATATCGCCATTCTGACCGGCGGACAGGTGATCTCATCTGAGCTTGGCATGGAGTTAAAGGAAGCTACCATGGATATGCTCGGACGTGCAAAGTCTGTTAAGGTACAGAAGGAGAATACGGTCATCGTAGACGGTGCAGGTGACAAGAACGCCATCGAGTCACGCGTATCCCAGATCCGTGCACAGATCGACGAGACGACCTCAGAGTTTGATAAGGAGAAATTACAGGAGCGTCTGGCAAAGCTCGCAGGCGGTGTCGCAGTGATCCGTGTCGGAGCAGCGACGGAGACCGAGATGAAGGAGAGCAAGCTGCGTATGGAGGATGCGCTGAACGCAACCCGCGCGGCAGTCGAGGAAGGAATCATTTCCGGCGGCGGCTCTGCATATATCCATGCATCCAAGCAGGTCGCACAGCTCGCAGCTGAGCTTGAGGGCGACGAAAAGACCGGTGCAAATGTCATCTTAAAGGCATTAGAGGCTCCGTTATTCTACATCGCAGACAACGCAGGACTTGAAGGCTCTGTGATCATCAATAAGGTACGTGAGTCAGAGGTTGGTATCGGTTATGATGCAGCCGCTGAGGAATACGTTGATATGGTAAAGAGCGGCATCCTTGATCCGGTCAAGGTAACGAGAAGCGCTCTGCAGAATGCGACCAGCGTTGCATCTACGCTGCTGACGACAGAATCAGTCGTAGCCAACATCAAAGAGGACGCACCCGCAATGCCCGCAGGAGCAGCAGGAATGGGTGGAATGATGTAAAATCATTCAGAAACAAGGTGGTTTTCGATAAATACCTGTGAAATGCGTGCATTTCTAAAGGTATTTATGAAAATCACTTTGGTGAGAACCAAATATGAGCAAAAGGAAAGCCGCAGAGCGGCGATTTTGCGAATGTTTCTGAATGATACTTCAGCGAAGCAGCGGGAAAGCCGCGGAGCGGCGGTTTTGCGAATGGCGCGTCTGAACTGTTGACGCATGTCAGCTTGTGCTTGAGCTGATATGCGTCATAATTGTACAAAACTAACAAATCCGACCGACTTATTTTACAAATCGGTCGGATTTTTTTGTGCACTTTGTACATTGCAAAACATTTCCAGTATGTTATACTAAGCACGTAATAAGGAAAGAAAAACAAAACCTGCTCACCGGAAGGAGCAGCACACAGAAAGGAGAACTTATCATGAAGGTTCAGAACATCAAAGACGTAAACGCATTTTTCAAAATGATCGACACATGCAGCGGCACAGTCGAGCTGGTGACCGGCGAGGGTGATCGCCTGAACTTAAAGTCAAAGCTCAGCCAGTACGTTTCACTGGCAAACATTTTCTCAAACGGTGACATCCCTGAGTTAGAGATCGTTGCACATGAGAAAGAGGACGTAGAAAAGATCCTGCATTTTATGATGAACAACTAATACATAAACGAGAGGGTGTGCGCCGACAAAACGGCGCACATTTTTTTATGCTAGGAAATTTCGTTGAAATTCCCTAGCATAAAAAAGCACTCCGTGCGGGATCGCACTGCGGCGAAGGGGAATCACGTCGCTAAAGCGACCCGCCGCAGGCG
>CAZERX010000244.1:0-1865 GCA_964515045.1 uncultured Eubacterium sp. | reverse complement strand
GTGCTGCATAAAAACGTCCTTTTTTCCGGAACGATCTTAGAAAATCTGCGCTGGGGCGATGAAAACGCGACGGATGAGCAGTGCCGCGAGGCGTGCCGTCTCGCCTGCGCAGACGATTTCATCATGAAAATGCCGGAGCAGTATAACACCTATCTGGAGCAGGGCGGCAGCAATCTGTCCGGCGGTCAGAAGCAGCGTCTGTGTATCGCACGCGCGCTGTTAAAGCATCCGAAAATACTGATCCTTGACGACAGCACGAGTGCGGTAGACACTGCGACGGATGCCAATATCCGACGAGCATTCGCGGAGGAGATCCCGAACACGACCAAGCTCATCATCGCACAGCGCATCTCCTCCGTGCAGGAGGCAGACCGCATCATCGTCATGGATGAAGGACGGATCGCAGGCTTTGATACCCATGAAAAGCTGCTCGAAACGAACGAGATCTACCGCGACATTTATGAGTCGCAGACGAAGGGCAGCGGAGATTTTGACGAGAAAGCGGGTGAAATGTAATGGCAGAGGAAAGAGTGAGAGAATTTAAGGGCGGCAAGGGACCGCGCGGGCCGCGTCCGAAGCTGGAGCATCCGATGCAGAGCTTCCTTCGGATCATGCGGTATCTGATGAAATATTATCCGGTGCACATCATTACGGTCATTGTGATGATATTCACCAGCGTATTCTGCAGTGTGCAGGGAACATGGTTTATGAAGGATCTGATCGACGGCTATGTGAAGCCGCTGCTGTTATCCGCACAGCCGGATTTCTCCGGTCTGCAGAGTGCGATCGTGCGCGTCGGCGGCTTTTATCTGCTCGGTGTGGCGGCGAGCTTTATCCAGAGCAGACTCATGATCTATATCTCACAGGGTACACTGATGCACCTTAGAAACGAGCTGTTCGTGCATATGGAGACACTTCCGGTCAGCTATTTTGACCGTCATTCGCACGGCGACATCATGAGTATCTACACGAACGACATAGACACGCTCCGTCAGATGATCTCACAGAGCATGCCGCAGTTTTTGAATAGTGCCGTTACGATCGTGAGCGTCTTTATCAGTATGGTGGTGCTCAGCATTCCGCTGACGCTCGTCACGCTCGTGATGGTCGTCGTTGTACTTTTTTCCACAAAAAAGGCGACCGGACTGAGCAGCAGATATTTCATGCAGCAGCAGAAGGATCTCGGTGCGGTCAACGGTTACATCGAGGAAATGATGGAGGGACAGAAGGTCGTCAAGGTATTCTGTCACGAGGAACAGGCAAAGGAGGAATTTTTCCGGCTGAATGACCGGCTGTTCGACAGCGCCTACAATGCGAACCAGTTCATCAACGTGCTTGGCCCGATCAATGCGCAGCTCGGAAATGTCAGCTATGTGCTCTGTGCCGTGGTCGGCGGTCTGATGGCATTAAACGGTACGTTTGGCTTCACACTCGGTTCGCTGGCGAGCTTTCTGACGTTCAACAAGAGCTTTTACATGCCGATCAACCAGATCAGTCAGCAGTTAAACTCCGTTGTCATGGCACTCGCGGGTGCAGAGCGTATCTTTTCGCTGCTGGACGAGGAGCCGGAGACGGACGAGGGCTACGTGACGCTCGTCAATGCAAAAAGGGAAAACGGACAGCTCGTGGAATGTACAGAGCGCACCGGACTCTGGGCGTGGCGGCATGAGCATCAGGCAGACGGCAGCGTGGATTACGTCGAGCTGACCGGAGATGTCGTGTTCGATGATGTGGATTTCGGCTATGTGCCGGAAAAGATCGTACTGCATAACGTTGACCTGTATGCGACACCGGGGCAGAAGATCGCCTTTGTCGGTTCGACCGGAGCCGGAAAGACGACGATCACCAATCTGATCAACCGTTTT
>CAZERX010000243.1:0-1943 GCA_964515045.1 uncultured Eubacterium sp. | reverse complement strand
CTCGCCAATACGTCGATCGCCGGATAATGGTTTTTCTGTGCCAGACGGCGGTTTAAGACGATGTGTCCGTCCAGAATACCGCGGGCGGTATCCGTGATCGGCTCGTTAAAATCGTCACCGTCTACGAGCACGGTGTACAGTCCCGTGATCGAGCCGTGCTGTGAGGTTCCTGCCCGCTCAAGGAGCTTCGGAAGCTCTGCATACACGCTCGGCGGATATCCTCTCGTCACCGGCGGTTCGCCGGAAGCAAGTCCGATCTCACGCTGCGCCATGGAAAAACGCGTCAGCGAATCCATCATAAGTAATACATCCCTGCCCTGATCGCGGTAATACTCTGCGATGGCAGTCGCGGTCATCGCCGCCTTTTTTCGGATGAGTGCCGGCTTGTCCGAGGTCGCAACGACCACAACCGAACGCGCCATACCCTCCGTGCCGAGATCCCGCTCGATAAACTCACGAACCTCCCTGCCTCGCTCGCCGATCAGTGCGATCACATTGATGTCTGCCTTGGTGTTCCGCGCAAACATACCCATCAGCGTACTTTTGCCGACTCCTGAGCCTGCGAATATGCCGATACGCTGTCCTCTGCCGACCGTCAGCAGTCCGTCCACGGCTTTCACGCCGAGCGGCAGCACCTGATCGATGATCTTTCGCTTCATCGGGTCGGGCGGCAGCCGGTCTGCCGGATACTGGTTCGGCAGGATCAGCTCGATGTCACTGTCCGTCGGTCTGCCGAGTCCGTCCAACGTATGTCCGAGCAGCTCATCGCCCACGGAGACCGTCAGCGGGTGTCCGGTATTTTCCACGATACAGCCGACTCCGATCCCATCCATGCTTTCATAGGGCATCAAAAGCAGCCGGTTTTCATGGAAGCCGACGACCTCAGCCATGACAGACGCTCCTGCCTCCCGATCAACAACAATACGGCAAAGATCACCCAGCTTTGCCTCCGGTCCGATCGATTCTACCGTCAAGCCGACAACCTTTGCCACTTTTCCATAACAATGATAAAAAAAACGGTCTGTGACCTGCAGATATCGGGTCACATCATAGTGCTTATCCATTCACTCACTCCAATGCCGCATATGCCCCTCAGCTCTGTTCGATGCACAGACTCCTAAGATCTCTCGTCAGTTGATCCAGCTCCACATCCAGACTGCAGTCGTACACGCCGCTGTCTGCATCTATGATACACTGTCCTGCAGAAAGATCCGGATCCATCACGATCTCCAGCAGTACATCCGTTCCAACCTTTTCCTGCAGCGCCTGCTTCCGCTCACGCAAAAATGCGACCTCTGACTCGCTCACACGGATCTTGTACTGACGTGTTTCACGGATCCCGCGCACGGCGTTCCACACCAGATGCTCGAGCAGCTTCTGTTTGCCGCGGAACTGCATGTCAAACACGCGGTCAAAGACTGTCAGCATCGTATCTAAAAGCTGCGGCTCCAGCTCCTCCATCGACTGGTCAAACTGCCGCTGCAGCTCCTGCTCCTTCTGATCGAAGGTCTCCTGCCGGACACGAAATTCCTGCTCCGCCTGCTCACTGCCTGCGGCATATCCGTTCTGATAGCCCTCCTGTCTGGCGCTTTCTAACTGCTGCTCCGCTTCCGTCTGTGCCTGCGTGAGGATCGCTTCTGCCTGCTGTCTCGCATTTTCGAGCAGTAGCCCGGCTTCCTCCTTCGCCTGCGCTACATAGTCGATCTCCGGCTCCGGCTCTGCCTGCTCCTGCAGGATCAGCTCCTGTACGAACAGCCCTTCGGAAAATTCCTCTCCGTTCGCCTCTGCCTCCTCACGGCGCTTGCGGATCAGCTCCTCGCGCTGCTCCTGCCGCTGTTTTTCCTCGATCGCCTGCATATATTCTGCCATCCGGTCGTTGGCATCGATGACCCGTCTGACCTGCTCGCCATGGATCACGTAATTTCCACGGTAAAAATTAGACA
>CAZERX010000242.1:0-1997 GCA_964515045.1 uncultured Eubacterium sp. | reverse complement strand
TGAGTACAAGCTCGCGGGCTTTGAAATGTTCGATGCCATGACGGCGGCGATCACGGAGGATACGCTCCGTATGCTGTTCCACGTCAAGGTCGAGCAGAAGGTCGAGCGTGAGCAGGTGGCGAAGGTGACCGGAACGAACAAGGATGAATCCCTTGCAGGAGCGCCGAAAAAGCGTGAGGCAAAGAAGGTATATCCGAACGATCCCTGCCCTTGCGGAAGCGGTAAAAAATACAAGCAGTGCTGTGGCAGACAGGCGTAACGACTGCTGATGGAGAGTATATGAGAGATCAGAACAGGCTGCGGAGGATCAGAGCGTGGCTGTTTGTGTCCGCCTGCGTGCTTTTTATGGCGGCAGTGCCGTCGCAGGCGGCTGCACAGACGCAGTCGCAGATCCGCGAAACGATGGATACGGCATTTTCCAATGGAGAGGATGAGGTCGTGCTGACGCTCGACCGGACGTTTTCCGTCAATGAATACGAGGCAAAACAGGAAGCGGAAAATTATGCGCAGGAGCTGATGACGCTGCTGGAGGAGGTCGCGCTGGAGAATGGCAGGCTGATGAACGGCACGAGCTACAGCTATACGATCCATGCCGCGCAGACTGTCGTATACCGGTTTGATATATCCGAGCAGTTCACGAAAAAGGTCAAGCTGCTCACCTCGGAGAAAAATGCGTATAAGCAGGCGCTGAAAGCCTTGAAAAAGCACGATTATACGACCGCCTTTTATGCGGAGGGTGCGATGTATTATGAGACCTTTGTGCTCGCTCTGCAGCATCATCCGGAGTATAATTATAACCTTGTGATCTGGAAAAGCACGGACGGCACCTGCGGGTATCGTGCGGGCGGAGATCTCAGTGAGTCACAGATGCTTGCAAAAATGAGGCAGGCAGACAAAAAGGCATCTGCCATTATCAGAAAGATTATCCGCGCAGACATGACGAAAAAGCAGAAGCTGGCGGCGATCCATGATTATCTGGTGAAAAACTGCGTGTACAACGAAAAGGTGTATACCGATGATTATAACGACGCGTACACGGCATACGGCTGTCTGGTCAAAAAGACCGCCGTCTGTCAAGGGTATGCGGCAGCGTTCAATCTGCTGGCGACGAAGGCGGGCATCTGTTCCATCAGCGCGATCGGCGAAGCGGGCGGTGGCTCGCACGCGTGGAATTATGTCAAATGCGGCAGCAGCTACCGTTACATTGACGTGACATGGGATGATCCGATCCCTGACCGAGGTGCAAAGGCGAAGGTCAGCCGCAAGTATTTTTATGTGACGGAAAAGAAGCTGGATCGTACCCATACATGGGATAAGGTAGAAAATGCAAAAAAATATGTAGATTATGCGGCTGTGCTGTGAGGGCACGACCGGACATGACCACAGAGCAGGATTGTCTGTTCTGTGGTTTTTTTTGCCCTTTTTCAGCGTAGCTTCAGAAATGCATGGTATGTTTTCTTATGCGGTCGGGGCGCATGTGACAGGCGCATCCCGCAAAAAAAGGAAAGGAAGTACGCATATGGAACAACAATATTTCGGCAAGGAGGGAAGCTATGATCTCTGTTGAGAATCTTACAAAATACTATGACAGGCATCTGGCACTGGATCATGTGTCCTTTGAGATCAGCGAGGGGCATGTTTATGGTTTTTTGGGTCCGAATGGAGCCGGAAAATCAACGACGATGAACATTATTACCGGTTGTCTGTCGGCAAGCGAAGGCAGGGTGCTGATCGACGGACATGATATTTATGAGGAACCGAACGAGGCCAAGCGTCTGATCGGTTATCTGCCGGAGCATCCGCCGCTGTATCTGAACGAATCACCGCAGGAATACCTGCGCTTTGTCGGGGAGGCAAAGGGACTCCGCGGCGCGGTGCTGCGGGAGCAGGTGGAGCTGGTCATGGAAAGGACCGGCATTACAGGTGTGAGAAACCGTCGTATCGGCGCACTTTCCAAGGGCTATAAGCAGCGTGTCGGCATCGCGCAGGCGCTGCTT
>CAZERX010000241.1:0-2014 GCA_964515045.1 uncultured Eubacterium sp. | reverse complement strand
TTGGATAAAATACGATGATCTTTGTACCCGGCACATCAGCAAAGCCTGCAAGTGCAGCTTTACCGGTGTCACCTGATGTTGCTGTCAGGATCACAATATCATTTTTTACATTGTTCTTTCGTGCAGCGGTGATCAGAAGGTGCGGCAGGATGGACAGCGCCATATCCTTAAATGCGATGGTCGCACCGTGGAACAGCTCCAGATAATAAGCTCCGTCCGCCTCTGCGAGCGGTGCGATCTCCTCTGTGTCAAATTTTTCGTCGTAGGCACTATTGATACAGTGACGAAGCTCCTCCTCGGTATAATCCGTCAAAAACAGCTTCAATACCTGATATGCCGTCTCCTGATAGCTCATATCTGCCAGCTCCTTTAAGCTGACATCCAGTGCCGGTATCTCGCTCGGTACGAACAGTCCGCCGTCGTCTGCAAGTCCCTTTAAGATTGCCTGTGAAGCACTGACCTTTTCATCTGCATTTCTCGTGCTTGAATAATATAACGCCATGTTAGCCACCTTTTTCCTTCTTTTTTCGTTTATCACAGTAACGTGCATTCGACATTCATTATAATTAACACATTTTCTTTTGTCAATAAATATGGTATACTTTCCGCAGGACAAACCCGCATAGGAGAAGCAGCACAATGACTACCGGAATCTACAAGGCGAGCAAAAAAGACGGCACGGTCTACTACCGTGCCAGCATCCACTTCCACGCGAAGCACATTTCTCTCGGAAGCTATCCGACTGCCGATGAAGCTGCCGCTGTCCATGCGCAGGCGCGCGAGCTGCTCTCGGATGCTGATGCTGCCCTGCCCCACGCGTTCTCGCAGTATCCGCTGATCCCATTCGACAAGACCGTGATCCTCCTCAATTTCCGTGATAAGGGCATGTATCTCGGCACACCGATCTATCTGCAGTCCGCACATTTTTTCGTATACTACCTGTCACCAGAGCTGGAGCTGAAATTCGACAATGACGACCTGTTTTATTATTCGAGTCACCGCATCCTGCGGCGCGGCGGACATCTGTACACGAATGATTACGGGATGCAGGTGTCGCTGCTCTCACGCTACGGGATCAAAAGCCATGCGGTCGCCGGTGTGGATTATGCATTTGCAAACGGCGATCCGACGGATTTCCGTTATGCAAATATCGAAAACATCAATCCGTATCACGGTGTCAGCCGGATCGACGATCACGGCAGGATCACCTATCTCACCCGCATCCACATCAACGGCAACTATCAGGTCGGCATCTACAACGACGAAACGACTGCCGCCATCGCCTATAATAAAGCCGTGGATCTCGCCAGAGCCGCCGGTATCCTGCGAAGCTATCCGACAAATTATATCGCCGGTCTGTCTGCCAGCGCCTACGCCGATATTTACACGCGCATCCGTGTTTCACGTGCATACCGCCGTTATCTCGCAGATTATGCAGATGCAGAAAACGGTCAGTCCAACCAATGATGGTATGGAAGCTGACCGTTTTTCTTATGTTCTGTTTTCTCTGTATATTCTGTTATTTCGCGTTGATGTAATTGACCAGTCCCTCAGCCTTGATGATACGCTGCATAAACTCGGGGAACGGCTGTCCCTGAAAGGACGTGCCCTTTGTTTTATTGGTGATCACACCGCTGTCAAAATCAACCTCGACCTCGTCACCTGCTGCGATACCGGCGGCTGCCTCCGGACACTCGATGATCGGCAGTCCGATATTGATCGCATTGCGGTAAAAGATCCGTGCGAACGTCTCTGCGATCACACAGCTCACGCCAGCCGCCTTGATCGCGATCGGCGCATGCTCTCTGGATGAACCGCAGCCGAAATTTTTGTCTGCCACGATGATGTCACCCTGCGCAACGTTTTTCACGAAATCCTTGTCGATATCCTCCATGCAGTGTGTTGCAAGCTCCTTCGGATCTGAGGAGTTGAGGTATCTTGCCGGAATGATAACATCGGTATCTACATTGTCTCCATACTTAAACACATGTCCATTTGCTTTCATGTCCTTCTC
>CAZERX010000240.1:0-2041 GCA_964515045.1 uncultured Eubacterium sp. | reverse complement strand
GCTATGAAGTATAGAGGATTCGCGTCTCTTTGTAAAGAGCACTTGACAGAAAGCAAAAAGTTAGTATAATAAAATTTGCATTTCAAAACAAACATGATCGTGTAAAGGAGGATTTTTTATGCAGTTTCCGCTTGAACAGATGCTGTCATACCGGCTGCTCACCCTGCTGGTGCTGGTCGTATTTTACGGCATCTATTTTATCAAAATGATGATCCAGAAGCGTCACGGTATCTGCACACAGCAGATCGGACGCAGGAAAGAAGCAGATATACATACGGTAGAAATCTTAATGAGCATCGCAACGGTCGGCATTGTAGTGGCACAACTGATGTCCGTCGGATTCGGTTGGAACCACATGCCTGCATCGGCGCGTTTTACAGGATTCTGTCTGGGAATGCTGGGAGATCTGATCTTTCTGATCGCTGTGATGCAGATGAAGGACAGTTGGAGAGCCGGTATTCCGGATAAGGATCAGACAAAGCTCGTCACTACGGGCATTTACAGATACAGCAGAAATCCGGCATTTCTGGGCTTCGATCTGATGTATCTCGGCGTGATGCTGATGTACTGCAACGGACTGACCGTGTTATTTACCGTATATGCAATGGTGATGCTGCATTTGCAGATCCGTCAGGAGGAAAAGTACCTCAGCACAGTGTTTGGTGAGGATTATCAAGACTATCGCAGGCAGGTGTGCCGTTACCTCGGCAGGCATTAGACCGCGTTTTCATGATCCCATTCATATGCGAGCTTTGGCCCGCCGTCAAAGGTGATCAGACCGCAATATGCAAAGCCCTCGCGTTCAAGAATATGCTGCATGACTTTGTTTTCGGACTGCGTGTCCACACGGATCGCGCGGATCCCATGCTCTGAGCAGAAATTCTTGATCAGCGAGAGCGCAGCTTTGGACAACCCCTTTCCTCTGGCATTTTGAGAAAATGCCATTCTGTGTACAACGGCATACGGCAGGTCGGTTTTCCATGCGCCGTCGATCACGCGGTAAGCCGGTTCATCGCCGATGATGATACAGCAATATCCGTAAATTTCATCCTCTTCCGTAAACACATAACCAATCCCCGATGCAATATCATTTTCAATGGTAGCGGGTGTCGGATAATCCGGATGCCATTGAACAAATCCCATAGAGCTATGGTACGCCCGCGCAGCTTCAATGCACTGATACGATGCGGCAGCGTCGTCTTTTTTTGCAATTCTTAATAACATGATTTTTCCTCCGAACATAACGTACATGATCTCTTTCATAATTATACCGATGGTGTGAGATCCCGTCAATGAGGGGGCAGAACGAAAAATGTGAAAAAAACCATAGATGTGCTATAATTATCACGAATGATCATGTCTAAGCCTATTGACTGATACACGACCGTTGTTTGACGAAATGGAGAAATATATATGTATAAATTACTGATCATCGAAGATGACAAGGGAATCGCAGAAGCGATCAGGGAGCAGGCAGAGCTGTGGGATCTGCAGGTGCAGTGCGTATACAATTTCCGCAATGTGATGGCGGAGTTTGCAGAGCTTGATCCCCATATCGTTCTGTTGGATATCGGTCTGCCATTTTTCAACGGCTATCATTGGTGCAGTGAGATCCGCAAGGTGTCTAAAGTGCCCATCATATTCATTTCTTCTGCTTCGGACAATCTGAATATGGTCATGGCGATGAATATGGGTGCGGATGATTTTATTGCCAAGCCCTTCGACCAAAGTGTGCTGATGGCAAAATTGCAGGCAATGCTCCGCAGGACATACGATTTTGCGCCCTCTGTTCCGGTGCTGGAGCATCGTGGGGCGCTGCTCAATACCGGCGATCACACACTTAGTTACAAGGATGAAAAGATTTCTCTTTCCAAGAATGAATTTCGGATCCTGCACATTCTGCTGAAAAACAAGGGTAAAGTTGTAAGTCGGGAAAAGCTGATGGAGGCTCTGTGGGAGACCGACAGCTTTGTGGATGAAAACACTCTGACCGTCAATGTGGGACGGCTGCGGAAACGGCTGGACAGTGCCGGACTGACAG
>CAZERX010000239.1:0-2101 GCA_964515045.1 uncultured Eubacterium sp. | reverse complement strand
TTGAGCCTGTGAACTATCAGTGGTATGTGAAAAACAGATCGGACAGCGATTTTGGTGAGCCGGAGACTGCGACCGGAGCAGCCTTTCATTTCCCAGAAGGAAAAGCGGCGGGAAGCTATGAGGTGAAGTGTGAGGCAGACTGTGACGGCTATCGGCTGAGTCAGACCGTTACCGTGACAGTCAGTCAGCCGAGCAGCAGCGGCGGAGCGTCTGCGCCGATCATTGCGCCGTCCGAAAAGCCAGCCGACAAGCCGGAGAACCGGCCGTCACTTGACCGTGACGAGCTGCGGTATGAGATCTGGCGGCTGCCGTTTCGGCTCATCCGTGTTCTGCACCTGCCGATGCTTCCTTTTTCGCGTCTGACATGGGCGTGGGTTTTAGATCTTGAATTTTGGAAATAAGAGAGAGCGGCAGATCACTCAATCCGCATACCGTTCATAGCGGCATTGCTCGATGACGGTATCGCCGATCAGAGTGATCGCCCGCTGCGGGCAGGAGCTGATGCAGCGGTAGCACATCGTACAGCGATCCTTCGCGACAACCCTGTTTTGCTCCATGACAAGGTTTTCCATCGGGCATTGCCGGACGCATAAGCCGCATCCGGTACAGCTTTGGCTGATCGTCAGCCGGTCGGAATAGGTTCTGGTTTTTCCATAGAACCAGAGCCGCTGACCGAAAAGACCTGTGATCCGGTCATAAAAATAAAGTCCGTCCTTCGGGTATTTTCCGCGTCTGATATTCGCAGCCCACAGCTCGAGCTTTTCGTCTGCGGCTTTTATGATCGCGCGGTTTTCCTCTATGGATTTTTTCAGCAGCCGGACATCGCAAACGGAATCCGGCATACGGATGTGCAAGCCGCCGACAACCGTTGCACCATATTTTTTTAACAGTCGTGCAGTGCAGCCGGCACCATCACCGCTGAATAATGCCATGGTCGCAAGGCAGAGTACCTTTTTTCCATTCCAAAGGGCAGCGTGCTGACGGATAAAATCCCTGACCATGACAGGGGCGTTTGAATATTGGACAGGATATGCCAGAAGGATCCATTCATGCTGCGACAATGCGTTCGCAGCTTCTTTTTGTTCTATCGGGATCGCCTGCGCGTGCCCGTCTAATAAATGGATCAGTTTTTCGATACAATGTCTGGTGTTTCCCGTTCCGCTCAGATAGATCCCTACCATGCTTCTGCCTCCGTCTCGTGCTTGACTTTTTTTGTAAAAAATGTTCTAATCTAAAATAAATCATTTCGATCCAAGAGTCAAGAGGGAGGTATGAAACAATATGTGGGACAGATTATATGAAGCAGCCGTGCGCGTGCAGAATGGCAGAACGATCTCGCCGTTCATAGAAGCAGGAGGAGTGGCGGCTGCCATCCTTACAAAAAAAGGCAATATTTATGTGGGAGTCTGCATTGACACGGCTTCAACGCTCGGCATGTGTGCAGAGCGCAATGCGATCGCGAATATGATCACAAATGGCGAGCATCAGATCGACAAGGTTGTGGCAGTGACACCTGACGGCAGGGTCGGTTCACCGTGCGGTGCCTGCCGCGAATACATGATGCAGCTAGATAAGGACAGCGGAGAGATCGAGATCCTGCTCGACCTCGAAAGCAAAAAGACCATAAGGCTGAAGGAGCTGCTTCCGGATTGGTGGGGCGCAGCGCGGTTTGCGGAGTAGGTTTTTTCGTTTTTGATGGCAGATGCGGCAGGAGCAGCGGTTAATGTTTTTCATAACCTGACCGATATACCTTTCAACAACAAAAACTGCGTGAACGGATTCATGCAGACAACGGTCAGGGAGGATACGAGCATGGGAATCATTGAAAACGGAATGTCCGCAGCATCAGCCTATATGACACAGACGCGGAAAACGGAGAATGAAAAAGGAGCAAAGGCATACGGCAGGACGATCGGAGAGCCGAAGCTGTCTGACGGCGCTGCAAAGTATTATGAGCAGTTGAAGGCGAAGTACGGCGATTATGAGTTCGTTCTGGTCAGCAAGGATCAGGAGGAGCAGGCGATGGCGAACGCCGCGCAGTATGCGAAGGAAGGAAAGACCGTCGTTCTGATCGACGAGGAGCACGTAGAGCGGATGGCAT
>CAZERX010000238.1:0-2149 GCA_964515045.1 uncultured Eubacterium sp. | reverse complement strand
GTATCGTGCAGGATTACCGCACGGATGAGGTGCTGATGCTCGCATATATGAATGAGGAAGCATATTATAAAACCTTGTCCAGCGGAAAAATGACCTATTACAGCCGCAGCCGGAACGAGCTGTGGACGAAGGGTCTGACCTCCGGACATTTGCAGTATGTCAAATCACTGACGGCAGATTGTGACTACGATACCATCCTTGCAAAGGTATCACAGGTCGGAGCAGCATGCCATACGGGAAATCCGACCTGCTTTTTCAATGAGATCGTAAAGAAAGAGTATGTGGAGAATAATCCGCTCAAGGTGTTTGAGAACAATTACCAGTCCATCCAGCATATCAGAGAGCATCCGAAGGAAGGCTCCTATATCAGTGAGCTGTTTGAAAAGGGACTGGACGAGATCTTAAAAAAACTCGGTGAGGAAACGACGGAGGTCGTCATCGCCGCGAAAAATCCGGATCAGGAGCATGTGAAATATGAGATCACCGATCTGCTCTATTACCTCATGACCATGATGGTAGAGACCGGTGTGACGTGGGAGGATATCACGCAGGAGCTGGCACAGCGTTAGCGGAGGGTATCTGTCCGACGAAATGGAATGTGTGCACAACGACGAAATTGTGCACACATTTTTTGTATGTTTTTGCGGTTGTTTTTTTCTGTACAGGTGTTTATAATAGCTATCAAATTCCTCTGGATTCTTTCATTTCAAAAATGAACTTCCGACAATTTGTTTTCCCTCCGTATCCGGTCATAACGGATGCTATAAGGAGGAAACAGATGAAACACAAATATCCCAACCATAAGCAGCGGCTGCTCGCCGGTCTGCTGACACTCGTGCTCGCTGTATCGGGTGAGAGTCTTTGTACTGCTTTTTCAACGGAGCGCGCCAACGCTGCGGAGATCACGGCAGATGCAGTTATTTCTTTGGCGTATGTTGATCAGGTGACGGTCAGCACGCCGGACAGTGTCGTGTGCCTGACCGGAGCGGCAGATACGGTCTATCAGGTTCCGATCCGTATTCAGACCGGCTGTACACTGATGCTGGATCAGATCTGCAATGAGCAGGACATCACGATCACGGCAGACGCAGACGTGACCCTGCGGCTGAACGGAGCGAATACAGTCAGAAATATCAACTGGGACGGCGGTGCAGCGCATACACTGACCATCATCGGCGCGGAGGATACGGCACAGTTGACCGCAAAACGGATCGCCTGCGCATCGGAAACTGCAGGTGCGACCGCAGTAAACCTGAACCTGTCGCATGCGAACATCAGTTGTGATGCCGTCGGCTGCGGCAGCAACGGCAAGGATGCCTCCTACTACGGCGGCTCGGCGACAATGGCAAACGCCACGGCAGGTACCCATGCATCACCGCATATCACGGTACAGTCAGCGGTACTTTCGGTCGCAGGAAACATGGCTTGCGGCGGAAACGGTGCCAGCAGCACCGGTACATGGTCTGCGACAGCCTCAGACGGCGGATATGCCGGCGAGGTGCTGATCGACAACAGCACCGTGACGATCGGCGGGCATCTGTCTGTCGGCGGAAAAGGCGGAGACGGAAATCTTGGAAGCATGTATTACAGCCATAAGGCAGGAACGACACAGAGTGCTGCACCGGTCACGATCCAAAATCACAGCATTGTTTCCGTCACTGGAAATGTCGCGACCCAGCAGGCACTGCCGCAGATCAGTCAGGACGGCAAGCAGAACGGTCTGAACGGTGTCACGGTCACCGTCTGTGATTCTGAGCTTACGGCAAAGGAGATCGCAGGCGGAGGAGCCGGACATAAGCAGGTCTGCGCAGACACCTATGCAGGCAGCGGCGCGAGCTACAATATCTATGGAACGGCAGGCGGCAGCGGCGGAACGATCATCGCCAAAAATGCAAGGATCACCTGTGAACGTGCCGTCTGCGGCGCAGATGCCGGTGATTACAGCGTGTATGAGGTCAGCATGTACGGAACCTTCAGCGGCGACTATGAGAGTAAAAAGCATCCGCTCGACGGAAACGGCGGCATCATCCGTTCCGAACACAGCCGGTGGTACATCAGTAAGCAGGCAGGTGCAAAGGGAACCCGCTGGAATGGCTCCGCCAATCCGTCTGTATCCGGCGATAACCTGTTTGACGGCGGCAGCGTGAGC
>CAZERX010000237.1:0-2150 GCA_964515045.1 uncultured Eubacterium sp. | reverse complement strand
CATCGTTTCCTCGATGATCATCGCGAGATCCTCACGCAGTTGACCGTCTGCAACCTCGTCAAGATACATAAAGACGGTCACGAACGGTGACTGTCCGTTACAGGTCATCAGCGTATTGAGCTGATACTGGATGATCTGTACGCCCTGCCGCACCTCACGCGCCAGCCGTGATGCCGTAACGCGCTCAATGATCTCTGCGTCCATGGAATCACCGCATTCCATGCGCTCTTTTTCAACGGCTGTACGGATGTGCTGTCTTGTAATGTCCACGAACGGAGCCAGATGTGCGAGCGAGAACGACTGTCCGCCGTACTGATTGGAAGCGACCTGCGCCACGATCTGTGTCGTCACGTTGCACGCCGTAGAAAAGCTGTGCGGCTTCTCGATGCGCGTGCCGTTGATGACCGTTCCGTTTTCCAACATATCCTGCAGATTGATCAGATCGCAGTTGTGCTCCTTCTGTGCGTAATAATCCATATCGTGGAAATGGATGATACCCTCATTGTGTGCATAAACGATCTCCTCCGGCAGAAGGATACGGCTGCTGAGATCCTTGCTGACCTCACCCGCCATATAATCACGCTGTGTGGAGTTGATGACCGGATTTTTGTTGGAATTTTCCTGCTTGACCTCCTCATTGATGCGCTCGATCAGCGCGAGGATGCCGTTATCCGTAGAGTTCGCCTTGCGCGCAAGCTCACGCGTATAGCGGTAGCGCACATACTTCTGTGCGACCTCATAGCCGCGCATCTGCATGATACCCTTTTCGACCATGTCCTGGATCTCCTCTACATTCACGGTGTAGAGCGACTCCGCGACCTGATCTCTGACATTATTGGCGATCGCACGGATCTGGCACTCACTCAGCTTGTGAATGTCCGGAATCTCGTGGTTTGCCTTCGAGATCGCATTAACGATCTTTTCCTCCTCAAAATCTACTTCTTTTCCGTCCCGTTTGATGATTTTATAGCCTGACATCGCATTTCTCCATCTGTCTAAAAGTAACTGCGCAAACCGCTTTCCGTCCGGCCGCGCCATGATCCTCTCTTATCATAGCTGATTCACAGGAAAAAGGGAATACCCTAATTGCAAAATATAGAAAAAAATTTCATTCAGACTACTAGATGTTGTGTTTTTATGTCATTTTTTATAATTTTACCACATCCGACACGGTAAGCTCGTCCCCATTTACGAAAAAATGGATGTCAAAGCCGGCATATGCGATCTTATACAGACGCGTCGGATCATCGTGCACCGCCGGACGCGGATCCTGCCGTAAAAAGGCTGCCGCACCGTCCCGCTTGGTCTTTGGCAGGCGCATGAGAAGCTCCTGCGGAAATGTCACCTGCAGCGCATGATCCTTCACGCGCGCGCCGAAGCCGCCGCACGCATCGGGATATGCATCTGCATAAGGCAGATACGGCTTGATGTCATAGATCGGCGTACCATCCAAAAGGTCAACGCCCGCCACGAGCAGCACGGTCCCATACACGGGATCCGTCCGCAGTCCGGTGAGCTGCACGCAGGATAAGCCGATCGGGTTCGGACGGAACGGTGAACGCGTCGCAAATACACCCATGCGCGTCCGTCCGCCAAGCCGCGGCGGCTTCACCGTTGCAGACCAGTGTTCCCGCTTTGCCTCTGAAAATTCCCATATCAGCCACAGATGCGAGTATTCCTCTATGCCGCGGAATGCCTCCGGCTGACGGTATTCGGGTTCAAAAATGATCTCTCCGGTCAGCTCCGGCACCAGCCCGCTCTGTCTCGGAATGCCGAACTTCGTCGGAAAATCCGTGTGTATCCGTGCGATCTTTTTCAGTGTCAGTCCATCGTTCATTTCTGTTCTCTCTCATTCCCTGCTGCCGGTGACTGCTGCCCCAGACCCTCAAACGGCAGATTTTTTCCACCCCTCGGATATTCCTTATCCAGATATTCCTCGCGGATATCACGCTCTGCGGTCTGTACCTCCAGATACAGCTCGCCCGCGGACATGCGGAGCGCACCGCCGGAGCTTACCGTAAGCTGCTCCAGCCGGTCAGAGGTCGCCACCGTGACCTTTGTTTTTTTCGGCAGTGTACGGACAAATTCCTCGATATACATATCCGCCGTCTGCCCCTCGCGCGTATACACGAGTCGGATATTGTGATACG
>CAZERX010000236.1:0-2206 GCA_964515045.1 uncultured Eubacterium sp. | reverse complement strand
ACATCGTCGATGCCGCCCTCCATCGCGCGATCCATCGCCTCGGTATGATACGCGTAATCGTGCTTCGGTCCTGCCGGATGGAGCTGCTCGTAGCTCTTTTTATGATAGGTTTCCTGAAACAGGATGTAGGTTCCGATGCCTGCATTTCTCAGACGTGTGTAATTTTCTACCGTTGTTGCCGCGATATTGACGTTGACGCGGCGGATTGCTCCGTTTTTATGCTTGATGCCATAGATCGTTTCGATACTTTCCAATACATACTCGATCGGATTGTTGACCGGATCCTCACCGGTTTCCAGCGCGAGTCGCTTATGTCCCATGTCCTGAAGCGCGATGACCTCGGCGCGGATCTCCTCCTGCGTCAGCTTTTTCCGTGCGATGTGCTTATTTTTGATGTGATACGGGCAGTACACGCAGCTATTGATGCAGTAGTTTGACAGGTATAACGGCGCAAACATTACGATGCGGTTGCCGTAAAAGTCCTTTTTGATCTGCTTTGCGAGTGCGTAGATCTGCTCATTCCGATCCTCCAGCTCACAGTCCAAAAGCACGGCTGCCTCGCGGTGTGAAAGTCCCTTGCGCAGCTTCGCCTTCTCGATGATCTGATCGATCAGCGCGCCGTTCCGTTTGTTTTTCTCGGCGTATTCCAGCGTTTCTAAGATCTCGCCGTCGTCGATAAACTCCTCTGCTTTACTTGATTTCGGGTTGTACATGGTTGGTTCCTCCTCATATCTTTTATTTCTGCAAAATCGTTATTTTCAAATATCCATTTTCCCACAGATCCGCGTTTTTTGAATGTTCATTTTCCTACAGATCCGCAGTTTTTATGATCTCCGCGATCCGTGACCAGCTCATAGCCGATGGCTGCGATGCGTTTTCGCAGGTTTTCCACGCTTTCTGCTGCCTCGTCTCCGGTGCAGAGCTTGTTGTCGTAAAGTGTGTATTTTTCCCGCACGTCGGTCGGTGACAGGTTCGGCATGACAACGTTTGCGCCTGCCAGTATGCCTTTTTCGCGTCCGCTCGGATCGATCGTGCCGAGTGCCGTCGTCGCGGGCAGCAGCACGCTCGGCTGCATCAGCCGGATCATACCGAGCAGGCGGAGTGTCATGGTAAGGCTTCCCTGCGGTCGTCCCACAAACGGTGTGTCATGGTGCGGGACAAACGGTCCGATGCCGACCATATGCGGTGACAGCTCATGGATGTACCACAGATCCTCTGCGAGCTGCTCCGCGGTCTGATACGGCGACCCGACCATAAATCCGCAGCCGACCTGATATCCGATGTCTTTCAGATCTCGCAGACACTGCTTGCGTTTCGCCGGTGACTGCTCCTCGGGATGGAGCTTCCTGTAATGTGCATCGTCTGCCGTTTCATGCCGCAGCAGGTAGCGGTCTGCCCCTGCCGCAAAAAATGCTTCATAGGACGCGCGCTCCCGCTCTCCGACGGACAGTGTCAGTGCGCAGTCGGGATATGTGGCTTTTATCCGTTTTATGAGCGCGACCAGCCGCTCGTCCGTGAAATAGGCATCCTCTCCGCCCTGCAGCACAAAGGTCCGAAAGCCGATCGCATGACCGCGTGCGCAGCAGTCTAAGATCTGCTCCTCCGTCAGCCGGTAGCGCTCCGCGTGTGCCGCGCTCCGGCGGATGCCGCAGTAGTAGCAGTCGTTTTTACAATAATTGGTAAATTCGATCAGCCCGCGCATATAGACAGCTTTTCCATAAACGTTTTCGCGAACGCTACGCGCTTTTTCAAACAGATACGCGTCGCTCTGCGGTGTTGCCTGCGTCAGCAGCTCTATCAGATTGCCGCGCGGCAGGATGTGTTCTTTTGCAAGGCAGTCGATCTGCTGCCGTAAATACTGATCCATACGTTTCTCCTTTATCACGCGCAGGACGCGCTCCGATGACTACTTTTTCTCGCCGGACTTGCACACCCTCATCTGCTCGGTTGCCCTACCCTCGTCGCGCCTGACTGCCACTCAGTCCTCCTCACTGGAAATGGCTTGCTCGGTCGGGCAAAAATCGCATCTGAGGATGCGCACTGTTCCGGCGGATCTACGTTACGGCAGCGCAGACGCAGTTCCGTCTGACTGCGACTTTTGCGCCGCGTCCGTGCGAGCGCAAAGATAAACCCGCGTTGCCGGAACCAGAAGCCCCAGACTATGTGTGCGTAGGACACATCGAGTCGGGGCTGGAGGGACAGCGAG
>CAZERX010000235.1:0-2206 GCA_964515045.1 uncultured Eubacterium sp. | reverse complement strand
ATATGCCCGCGCGAAGCTGCCCTGATTGATGGCGGCCGCCATGCAGTCCAGACTGTTCACATACAGCAGCGGCTCTCCAACATACACGTCCGCAAAGCTCTTGGCATAGGTGATGATATTCTTGTACAGCGTGCGCGTGCCGTTCTCGATACTGATCTCGACGCGGTCTCCGTGTGAGATCCCAAGCTCCAGAAACGTTTCCCTGCTGATATTCGTCCAGAGCGAGCCGAAGCGCACATCCAATACGTCGATCGTGCCGCTGATCACGTCATTTTCCTTTACGGCACTGATGGTGTTCAGCTCGATCACGCTGTCCACGTCCACCTCCGGTCCGACACCGGAAAAATCAATGACTCCGCTCGCCAGCCGCGCGCCGGTGAACACATAGACATCCCTGCCGTGGAACGTGTAGCTCTCGCCGGAATCCGGCAGACGGTTGATGCTCTCGTCGATCACGCGTGCGGAACGGATGCCGGTCATTTTCTTAATATGCGTCAGCGTGCCGTTGTCCGGCGTGATGATATATTGTCCGGTCATGGTCTCGACCGCGATGCTGCGGCGTGTCGAGCCGACTCCGGGATCTACCACGCTCACAAATACGCTGCCCTTCGGCCAGTAGCTGACCGTCTGTATCAGACGATAAGACGCTTCCCAGATATCATACTGCGGGATCTCATGCGTCAGGTCAAAAATGCGAAGCTCCGGATCAACGCCAAAGGCGACCCCATACATCGCACTCACCGCACCGTCTGCGGTGCCGAAATCTGTTTGTAGGATCAATGCTTTACTCATGGTCATTTCCTCCTATTGTTCATAATCTGACAGCAGCTTCATGTGCGGCCAGTAAGTAAACATCGCCTTTCCGCGGATCTTATCCTTGGTCACGTAGCAGTATGCTTCTCCCTCCGAAACGGAATCCACCAGTCCGGCATCGTAAGCCTCCTCCGCCCAGTAGCGCGCATCGAGTGACACGTTCCGGTTGTCTCCGAGCATCAGATAGCTGTCCTCCGGCACATGAAATTCATAGCCGTCATTCTCTATGATCCACTCCTCCGGCAGATAACGCTCCTCCAAAGGCTCTGTCGAGTCATCAATATAGATCTCTCCGTCACGGATGCTCACGGTCTCACCGGGCAGTCCGATCACTCGCTTGATATAATTTCCCTCCGACGGATCGACCGGATACTCAAAGATCACAACGTCAAACCGTTCCGGCTCTGAAAAAAGATAGGCAAGCCGGTTGCCGAACAGCCGGTCTCCCGGCTCGATCAGATTTTCCATGGATGAGGTCGGCACGATCGAATTGATGAGCACCACTCGGGTCAGAAGCTGTGAAATGACCACCGCTGCGACGATGATCTCCAGCCAGCTCAGAAGCTCCCGCAATACCGATCTCTTTTTTTCCTGCGGCTCCTGCTTTTGTTCTTCCTGATTCATCTGAATTTCTACTCCTTTTTATTTCCTGCCGCTCAGCGCAGCTCCTTCATCAGTGACGTACCGATCGTTCCCGCCGGCATCGGCACGTGAAAATTGTCCGCGACCGTCGCACCGACGACTGCAAACGTATCCGTCTGCGGCAGCGCACCCGCGCCCGCAAAGGACGGTGAATATGCGAGAAACGGCACTTTTTCCCTCGTATGATCCGTTCCGGTATAGGTCGGGTCATTACCGTGATCCGCCGTGATGATCAAAAGATCATCCGCACGGAGTAACGGTAGCAGCTCGCCCAGCTTTTCATCAAAGCGCACAAGCTCCCTGCCGTAGCCGATCGGATCCCTGCGGTGTCCCCACAATGCATCAAAATCGACCAGATTCACAAAGCACAGTCCGGTAAAGTCCTTTCCTGCGATCTGGATCGTCTGTTCCATGCCGTGCACGGAGGAATCCGAATGATGACTCTCCGTGATGCCTTCCCCGACAAAGATATCGTTGATCTTGCCGACGGCGATGACAGACAGCTCTGCATCCTTCAAGGCGTTCAGCACGGTATCGCCGTGCGGCTTTAATGCATAATCGTGGCGGTTGCTCGTCCGGCGGAACTCGCCGCGTTTCCTGCCGACGTAGGGTCTTGCGATCACCCTGCCGACCCGCCATTCGTCGCGCATCGTAAGCTCACGCGCGATCTCGCAGTAATGGTACAGATTGTCCAGCCCCATCACTTCCTCGTTGCCGCAGATCTGCAGCACGGAGTCTGCGGAGGTATAGA
>CAZERX010000234.1:0-2224 GCA_964515045.1 uncultured Eubacterium sp. | reverse complement strand
GACAACCAAGCGTAAGAGAAACTTACGTCAGGCAGCGATGACTGATGCAACAAATGTAAAGACAATGAAGAAGATCTTACCGTATCTGTAAGAGTTTGTGAAGGAGGAAATAAGAAATGGCAAGAGTTAAAGGCGGCTTAAACGCAAGAAAGAAGCATAATCGTACCTTAAAGTTAGCAAAGGGCTACAGAGGCGCACGTTCTAAGCAGTATCGTATCGCAAAGCAGTCCGTTATGAGAGCGCTGACCAGCTCTTATGCAGGTCGTAAAGAGAGAAAGAGACAGTTCCGTCAGTTATGGATCGCTCGTATCAATGCTGCTGCACGTATGAACGGCTTATCATACAGCAAGATGATGCACGGCTTAAAGTTAGCAGGTGTTGACATGAACCGTAAGATGTTAGCAGAGCTGGCTGTCAATGACGCAGCAGGCTTCACGGCATTAGCTGAGCTGGCTAAGACAAAGTTAGCTTAATCGTATTATAGGAATAAAAAAAGACTTCGGATCAGTTACGATCCGGAGTCCTTTTTTTGGTCAAGTGCCCGAGTGCGGTACTGCTTCGGGGAGATCCCCTTCATTTTGTGAAAAGCCTTGGAAAAATACAGGTTGTTTTCAAAGCCGACGGAATTTGCGACTGCCGTTATGGACAGATCCGTCTGCACGAGCAGTGCGCATGCCTGCCGGATGCGGTAGTCGCTCAGGTATTCCTTGGGCGAGCATTGCAGCACTTTTTCAAACGAACGGAACAGGTGGCTGCGGCTCAGCCCGACATAGTCAGACACATCCTTGACCGTGATCGGATAGGAATAATTGGCGCTGATATAGGAAATTGCCTTCTGCACATAGCCATCGTAGGAGCTTTGCAATGCCTTTTTTTTGGCACCGCGCATAAAGAGCGCCAGTGCTGTGTACAGCCGGCCGGTCATTTCGACCGTGCTGGAAAAGTCGTTGCCGCGTACCTCGTAGATACACAGCAGGTGATGGAGGATATCCTTGCCGGAGGGCACCTCGGTAATGTACGGATGCTCGCGCGTGAAATCCGTCGCATTCAGCAGGGACAGCGCGTCGCTTCCGTTAAAGCCGACCCATGCATACTCCCACGGATCCTTTGCATCTGCATAATAGGTGATCTCCTGATTGGGATAGACCAGAAAGGCATCCCCCGCGTGCAGCTCGTAACGCTCGTTGCCGACGACGTAGCAGCCGCAGCCGGAGATCACATAATGGATGAGATAGTGATCCCGTATACCGGGACCCCACTGGTACAGCGGATCGCATTTCTGGCAGCCGACATTATAGACGGACAGAGAGACCAGCTCATTTTTGGTCGCTTTATAAGAATTTTTGTAATTCATGGATCATACCGTCCTTTCTTTCCTACTTAATGCCATTATAACCGTTCGTGCAACATTTTTCTATGTTCCGTATACATTTTTTGATGGAAAAATCTGAAAAATGAGTTAGACTGTTAGTAGAACAAATCAGAAGAAAGGCGGAGTGATCATATGGCAATTTTAGTAACCGGAGGAGCAGGCTACATCGGAAGTCACACCTGCGTGGAGCTTTTGGATGCAGGCTATGAGGTTGTGGTTTTGGATAATCTGTCCAATTCCAGCGAAAAGTCCTTGGAGCGCGTGGAGGCACTGACCGGAAAGAAGGTCACATTTTACAAGGGAGATATCTTAGACCGTGACTGTCTGAACGCAGTATTTGCAAAGGAGCAGATCGACTGCTGCATCCATTTTGCAGGACTGAAGGCGGTCGGAGAGTCCGTGGCAAAGCCTTGGGAGTATTATGAGAACAATATCGCAGGCACGCTGACACTGGTTGACGTGATGCGGCAGAACGGCTGCAAGAACATCATTTTTTCCTCCTCAGCGACGGTATACGGAGATCCCGCAGAGATCCCGATCACGGAGAACTGCCCGAAGGGTCAGTGTACAAATCCCTACGGCTGGACAAAGTCCATGCTGGAGCAGATCCTTTCTGATATCCAGAAAGCAGACAATGAGTGGAACGTGATCCTGCTGCGTTACTTTAACCCGATCGGTGCGCATCCGAGCGGAACGATGGGAGAGAATCCGAACGGCATTCCGAACAATCTGATGCCGTACATCACGCAGGTGGCAGTCGGCAAGCTGCAGCAGCTCGGCGTGTTCGGTGATGATTATGATACGCCGGACGGAACCGGTGTGCGTGATTACATCCATGTGGTCGATCTTGCA
>CAZERX010000233.1:0-2240 GCA_964515045.1 uncultured Eubacterium sp. | reverse complement strand
CAGATAGTCGTTGTCCGGATTGCTCTTTAACCAGTCTCTGACAAACTGCTTGTCAAAGGAAGGCTGTGACTTGCCGGACTCGTAGCCCTCGACCGGCCAGAAGCGTGAGCTGTCCGGTGTGAGCATTTCATCACCGAGCACCACCTGTCCGTTTTCATCCAGACCAAACTCAAATTTGGTATCCGCAATAATGATACCGCGCTCCCGCGCATATGCTGCGCACTTTTTGTACAGCTCCAGAGTCGCATTTTTGATCGCAGATGCATACTCCTCACCCTTATTCGGATAGAGCTTTTCTAAGATCTCCACGCTCTGCTCGAACGTGATATGCTCATCGTGATCTCCAAGATCTGCCTTTGTCGTCGGTGTATAGATCGGCTCCGGCAACTGGTCAGATTCCTTCAGACCCTCCGGCAGTGCGATACCGCAGACGGTGCCGTTTTTCTGATAGCTCTCCCAACCGCTTCCGGTGATGTAGCCGCGCACGATGCACTCGATCGGCAGCATCTGCAGCTTTTTGCAAAGGGTGCTGTTGCCGTTATACTGCGGCTGTCTGAAATACTCCGGCATATCCGCAGGATCTACGGATATGAGGTGGTTCGGGATCACATCCTTTGTGAACTCAAACCAGAATCTGGACATCTGGGTCAGGATTGCGCCCTTGTCCGTGATCTTATTTTTCAAGATATTGTCAAATGCGGAAATACGGTCCGTTGCGACCAGAATCAAAGTGTCTCCATTATCATAAACCTCTCTGACCTTTCCCTCTTTCATCGGCTGATACTCTTTCATTGCTTTCTCCTCCATGCGTTTTCCTATGCTCACAGTGTCCTGCGTCACGATTATTTTTTGATCAGTAATGACTTTCCGGTCATCTCTGCCGGCTGCTCTAAGCCCATGATCTCAAGCAGCGTCGGTGCAATATCTGCAAGGCATCCGCCCTCACGCAGCGTATAGTCCTCGTCATAATTTACCAGAATGAACGGAACCGGATTGGTCGTATGCGCCGTATGCGGCTTTCCGGTCTCGTAATCGACCATTTTCTCAGCATTTCCGTGGTCTGCACAGATAAACATTGCTCCGTCCACGTCCTTTACTGCCTGCACGGCATCGCCGACGAGCTGATCCACACGCTCTACTGCCTTGACTGCTGCCTCGATCACGCCGGTATGTCCGACCATGTCGGGGTTTGCAAAATTGATGATGATCACATCGTATTCATCGGACTTGATCGCCTCGACGAGATCCATGCCGACCTCCGGCGCACTCATTTCGGGCTTCAGGTCATAAGTAGCGACCTCCTTCGGCGAATTGACAAGGATGCGCGCCTCATCAATGTTCGGCTCCTCTACGCCGCCGTTAAAGAAAAAGGTCACGTGCGCATACTTCTCGGTTTCAGCAAGACGCAACTGCTTTTTGCCGCACTTTGCAAGATATTCGCCCAGTGTATTTTCAACGGATTCCTTTTCAAAGGCGATGAGCTTGTTCGGGATCGTTTCGTCGTAATCCTTGAAGCAGACATAGGTCAGATCAAGGAACGGACGCGTAAAGCCGGTAAACTGATCGTCACAGAACGCACGTGTGATCTCTCGCGCACGGTCGGGGCGGAAATTAAAGAATATCACGGAATCTCCGTCCTTTACGAGTGATAAGGGTTGTCCGTCCTTTACGATCACGGTCGGCAGTACAAATTCGTCCGTCACATCGTTCGCATAGGAATCTGCCATTGCCTGCACGGCATCCTCTGCCTGCACGCCCTCACCGGTCGTGAGCGACTTGTACGCCTTCTCGACACGATCCCAGTTATTATCACGATCCATTGCATAATAGCGGCCGGATAAGGATGCGATCTTGCCGACACCGATCTCATGCATCTTTTCCTGCAGAGCGGCAACGTAATCCTTGCCGGATGCAGGAGGTGTGTCACGTCCGTCTAAAAATGCATGTACATAAACATTGTCCAGACCATTCTTTTTGCACATTTCGAGCAGTCCGTAAAGGTGTGTATTATGGCTGTGCACGCCGCCGTCTGAGAGCAGTCCCCACAGATGCAGGTCTGAGCCGTTCTTTTTGCAGTTGTCGATTGCCTGCAGCAGCACCTTATTTTCAAAGAAATCACCGTCACTGATCGCCTTTGTGATGCGTGTCAGATCCTGATAAATGATACGTCCGGCTCCGATGTTCATATGTCCGACCTCGGAATTACCCATCTGTCCGTCCGGAAGTCCTACTGCCATACC
>CAZERX010000232.1:0-2243 GCA_964515045.1 uncultured Eubacterium sp. | reverse complement strand
AAAAATAAATGATAACTATGAAAAAGTAGTTCTTTCGATAAATACAGGAATGGATGTATCTTATGATGGTATCAGATCTATGAACCTTATAGACTGGCTGATTGCTGAATAATATCGGAGTTGCCGGAGAGAAAGCCCCAAAAAGAAGATTTTCTAAACCGTTGGCTGCTGTTTTGGTTACAGCCATCATCCAATCATTATGGTGATAGCATGATCGGTTTTATGATTACTATTTTTGTATGGTCATTTGTTGGTGCGGCAATCTACAAAGCAGCAAAAAGTGTTTTTGCCTGTGCGATCTATCATGGTATCGTACTTTCGGCGGCGATCATAATATGGGTAATCTGTGACAGGAAATCCTAACGGCACGTGTGCATCCCCTCTTTACAATTAGAAATGTTCGTGGTATATTTATCAAAGATATGGGCTGATTTGCCCACACACTCACAATATTTATATAGAAAATGGAGGAATTTTCATGTTAGTATCTGCAAAAGAAATGTTAGAGAAGGCAAAAGCCGGACATTATGCAGTCGGTCAGTTCAACATCAACAACCTTGAGTGGACAAAGGCAGTTCTGCAGACCGCGCAGGAGCTGAACTCCCCCGTGATCCTTGGTGTATCTGAGGGCGCAGGAAAGTATATGACAGGCTTTAAGACCGTAGCAGCAATGGTTAAGGCGATGGACGAGGAGCTGGGGATCACCGTTCCGGTTGCACTGCATTTAGACCATGGTACCTATGACGGATGCTACAAGTGCATCAAGGCAGGCTTTACATCTATCATGTTCGACGGCTCACACTATCCGATCGAGGAGAACATCGCAAAGACGACTGAGTTAGTCAACGTTGCTCATGCAATGGGAATGTCCATCGAGGCAGAGGTTGGCTCTATCGGCGGTGAGGAAGACGGCGTTGTCGGAATGGGTGAGTGCGCAGATCCCGACGAGTGCAAGGCTGTTGCAGACCTTGGCGTTGACATGCTGGCAGCAGGTATCGGTAATATCCATGGAAAGTATCCGGAAAACTGGGCCGGACTCAGCTTTGAGACACTGGATGCCATCCAGCAGAAGACCGGCGTAATGCCGCTCGTGCTTCACGGTGGTACCGGTATCCCGGAGGATATGATCAAGAAAGCAATCGATCTTGGTGTTTCTAAGATCAACGTAAATACCGAGTGTCAGTTATCCTTTGCAGATGCTACACGTAAATATATCGAGGCTGGTAAGGATCTTGAGGGCAAGGGCTTTGACCCCCGTAAGCTGTTAGCTCCCGGTGCAGAAGCGATCAAGGCGACTGTTAAGGAGAAAATGGAGCTGTTCGGATCTGTTGGAAAAGCCTGAATCATACAGTTTGATTGACAGAGAAGCCAATGAGGGTGTTCCACTAGCGGTGCACCCTCGTTTGTTTTATGATGTGCAAGGATATGTGATCCGGCAGAACGCGGCATACGATGGTCTGGGCGGCGTGTGACGGACGCTCTGGGATCACACAAAATAGGGAAAGGATATAGGACGGCGCAGGTGCGGCAGTGCTGCGGCGTTACGGGATGAGTGTTATGAGTGAAACAGAAAAATTCAGCGTATCAGAGATTTTTGGTGAAAATGTTTTCAATGATGCCGTCATGCAGGAGCGGCTTCCCAAGAAAACATACAAAAGGCTGCGCGAGGTCATTGAGGGCGGACATGATCTGGATCCCGCGACTGCGGATGTTGTCGCACATGAGATGAAGGAATGGGCGATCGAGCAGGGCGCGACCCACTACACACACTGGTTTCAGCCGCTGACCGGCGTAACTGCAGAAAAGCATGATTCTTTCATTACGGCACCGATGGAAAACGGAAAGGTGCTGATGAGCTTTTCGGGAAAAGAGCTGATCAAGGGCGAACCGGACGCATCCTCCTTCCCCTCCGGCGGACTGCGAGCGACCTTCGAGGCGCGGGGTTATACGGCATGGGATTGCACCTCGCCTGCATTCGTGCGCCACGATGCAGCCGGTGCGACGCTCTGCATCCCGACAGCCTTCTGCTCCTACACCGGAGAAGCGCTCGACCAGAAAACACCGCTTCTGCGTTCCATGGAGGCGATCAATAAGCAGGCACTGCGCCTGCTCCGTCTGTTTGGCAATACGACCTCGCAGAGAGTCACCCCCTCGATCGGTGCAGAGCAGGAGTATTTCCTTGTAGACCGTGAAAAATATCTGAAAAGAAAAGACCTCGTATTTACCGGACGCACGCTGTTCGG
>CAZERX010000231.1:0-2248 GCA_964515045.1 uncultured Eubacterium sp. | reverse complement strand
TGCCGTTGATGGCGCGCCGCATGGTGGCTACCGCCTCACGCTCCTGCTCATCCAGCAGCAGATCCTCGCGCCGCGTGCAGGAGCGCGTAATGTCGATCGCAGGGAACACACGCTTTTCGGAGAGCTTGCGGTCTAAGACAAGCTCCATGTTGCCGGTGCCCTTGAACTCCTCGTAAACAACGTCATCCATCTTGCTTCCGGTATCAACAAGCGCCGTCGCAAGGATCGTCAGACTGCCGCCCTCACGCATATTTCGCGCTGCTCCAAAGAAACGCTTCGGCATATATAAGGTCGCCGGATCCAGACCACCGGACAGGGTACGTCCGCTCGGCGGCGTGATCAGGTTGTACGCGCGTGCCAGTCTTGTGATGCTGTCGAGCAGGATCATCACGTCCTTACCGTGCTCGACCAGACGCTTGCCGCGCTCTACGACCATCTCAGCCACGCGCTTATGGCGCTCCGGCTGCTCATCAAAGGTCGAATAGATGACCTCAACGTTATCGCCCTCGATCGCTTCCTTGATGTCCGTCACTTCCTCCGGCCGCTCGTCGATCAGCAGGATGATCAGATGCATTTCCGGATTGTTCCGTGTCACGGACTTTGCGACCTCCTTCAGCAGTGTCGTTTTACCTGCCTTCGGCGGTGATACGATCATACCACGCTGTCCCTTGCCGATCGGCGATACGAGGTCAACGATCCGCATGGCGAGTCCGCTCCGTCCGGTCTCAAGCCGCAGACGCTCGTTCGGGAATATGGGTGTCAGATCCTCGAAGTTTTTGCGCTGGCTCGCCTCCTCCAGCGTATATCCGTTGATCGTGTTGATGTACAGCAGTGCCGCAAACTTCTCGCCCTGCGTGCGGATACGCGTGTTGCCGAACAGGATGTCTCCGGTCTTTAAGCGGAAACGACGGATCTGTGACGGTGATACATACACGTCATTCTCGCCCGGCAGATAATTCGCACATCGGATAAAGCCGTAGCCCTCCGGCATGACCTCTAAAATGCCGTTTGCCTCCATTCCGCTGTCCAGACTGTAATCGATCTGCTCCGGTTCGTCATAATAATTGCGGTTAAAATGTCCGTCTCCCCGCATATCGCGTGTATTTCGGGTGTCACGCACCTCACGGCTGTCGCGCGTCTCGCGGGTATCTCTCGCGTCACGTGTATCGCGCATCTCGCGGCTGTCGCGGGTATAACGCATGCCCTCATGCGCGTTCTCGCGCTGTCCCTGCATCATCCGTCTCGGGCGCATCGGGCGCTCCTGCGGCTCATGCTCATTTCCTGCGGGTGCTTCTGTCTGCGCATCCGCTGACGGTCTTTCGCGCTCCGTCCGTTCGCGTGATTCGTCCTCACGCTTTTTGATCTGCATCAGCCGACGATCCTCCGCAAGCATCGCATCGACCACCTCTGCCTTTTTTGCAGTGGAAAGTCCCTTTAAGCCGCGTGCCTTCGCCAAATCCTTGAGTGCTGCCACGCTGAGTGACTCGTATTTTTCTCGCATGTCTGTCATATCTGATATCTCCTATTTTTCCGATATTTCTATATGGTTCCTGTGGTTTCTATCATTCCTGTGGTTTCTGTGGTTTTTGTATGCTCACTTCATGGGAAAACGTTGACTACAAGTGGATTTAACCAGAAATATGATACAAGTATACACCATCCGGCGCAAAATAGGAACCCCTTATTTTGCTTGATTTACAAAAAAAGAAGTGCTATTGTAATAAGGATGGAAAAAATATAACGATTTACATAAAAGGAGCATACTCATGGATCAGAAAGAAAAAGCGATCAGGCTTCACCGTGAATGGAACGGAAAGCTCGTAACTACCTCAAAGGCACCGGTCAAGGATCGGGAGGCACTCGCGATCGCCTATACACCGGGCGTTGCCGAACCCTGCAAGATCATCGCAGAGGATCCGAAGGAAGCATACAACTACACGATCAAGGCAAATACCGTCGCTGTCGTATCCGACGGCAGTGCCGTACTCGGACTCGGAAATATCGGTGCACTCGCCGCCATGCCCGTCATGGAGGGAAAATGCGTGCTCTTTAAGGAGTTCGGTGATGTCAATGCCGTGCCGATCTGTCTCGATACACAGGATACCGAGGAGATCATCCAGACCGTAAAAAACATCGCGCCGTGCTTTGGCGGCATCAATCTGGAGGATATCTCCGCGCCCCGCTGCTTTGAGATCGAGGAGCGGCTGAAGGAAATGCTCGATATTCCGGTCTTTCACGATGACCAGCA
>CAZERX010000230.1:0-2254 GCA_964515045.1 uncultured Eubacterium sp. | reverse complement strand
AATTTGTTGCGCTGCTCGATCTCATACAGACCGTCTGCATTCGCTTCTCCCACAATCCCCAGATAGGTGTATTCCTTTACATAGGTATTGCTGTCGTAGATCTGCGCCTCCTCCGACGGCTTTCCGAAAAAGAAGCCTGTCGTGAACTGCCGGTAGGTGCAGTTGGAGATCTGATCCAGATACCACGGCATATTTTTCTGGTACAGCTCCGGCGACTGCAGATAATCATCAATGGCACGGCGGTAGGTGCGTGCCACAGTCGCCACATACAGTGCTGTCTTCATTCTACCCTCTATTTTGAAGCTGTCAATACCCGCATCGATCAACTCCGGAATATGTCCGATCATACAAAGATCCTTTGAGTTGAAAATGTAGGTACCGCGCTCATTCTCATAAACCGGCAGATATTCTCCGGGGCGGCTTTCCTCCACGACCGCATATTTCCAGCGGCAGGGATGCGTACATGCGCCCTGATTGGCATCGCGTCCGGTGAAATAATTGGATAACAGGCATCTGCCGGAATACGAGATACACATCGCTCCGTGCACAAAGGTCTCGATCTCCAGATCATCCGGTATATGCGCACGGATCTCCTTTAATTCTGCCATCGACAGCTCTCTGGCTGACACGACGCGCTTTGCGCCCTGCTGCTGCCAGAAAAGATACGTGCCGTAGTTGGTATTGTTCGCCTGCGTGCTCACGTGAAGCTCCATCTCCGGAAGCACCTCACGCGCGATCATAAAGACTGCCGGATCCGATATGATGAGCGCATCGGGCTTCACCGTTTTCAGCTCCTCAAAATACTGCCGCACGCCATCAAGATCATCATTGTGCGCCAAAATGTTCGCCGTCACATAGACGCGGACATTGTGTGCGTGTGCAAATTCCACGCCCTCCCGCATTTCGTCCAATGTGAAATTTTTTGCCTTTGCCCGCAGTCCGAATACTTCTCCGCCGATGTATACCGCATCTGCGCCAAATACGACTGCGACCTTTAATACTTCCAGACTGCTCGCAGGAACGAGCAGCTCAGGTACTCTGTCCATCTTTTTCTCCTACCTCTGTCTCTGCCGTCCGCTTCACGCTGACTGCCGCTCCGTCTCCGACCGGAAGCACCGTTGTCGTCAGTTGTGCGTGATGCGTCAGCGTATACAGATAATCTCTCATCCGCCGGTGTATCGTGCGGTTTCTGCGCGTGACCGCGTAGCGCGACTGTATGATCTCTCCGTCAAAGAGCACATTGTCCGTAATGAGCACACCATCCGGCAAAAGAAGCTCTACGGCAGTCGGGAGCAGCATCGGATACTGTCCCTTTGCCGCGTCCATAAAGATCCAGTCATAGCTTCTGCCCTCAGCCAAAAGCTGCGGCAGAAGCTCTCCCGCATCACCCTCCAGCAGTGTGATCCGGTGCGAAAGTCCGGCGCGGCTGAAATTTTCCCGCGCGATGGGGATGCGCGGCTGCCAGTTCTCGATCGTCGTGACCGGTGCCTTGGCGGGGTTCCACGTCGCCATCAATATCGCAGAAAAGCCGACTGCACAGCCGACCTCCAAAATATTCTGCGGTTTTTTCAGCGCCAGCAGGAATTTCAGAAATCCCTGCATATCCTTTCGGATGATCGGGACATCATCTGCCTGCGCCTCCTGTTCGATCCGATCCAGTATCTCTCCGTTGCTGCTCTCCAGCGAGTTGAGATACGTCATAAATCTTTCGTCCAGTATCATGTCTGTGTGTCCTCTGCGGGCGGATCTGCTTCCGGTGTCATCGCCGCCATCAGCTCTGACGGTCTCATCGACGTGCTGACCGTATACGCGCCGTTCTGCGGCTTGTAGCCCATGAGCTTTTCCTGTATGAAAAACAGCCGCCAGTCGCGCACCAGTCCCTTGTCCTCCAACACCTTCGCAAGCTCTGCTGCGTCCATGTCATCCGTGATCTGCACCAGCACATCCTTACCGCCCTGCTCTGACACGGCAGGCTCCGTATAGACCCGATAGCCGAAATCATAGCATTGCAATCCGAGCCGGTACAGCCCGCATATGACCAGCACGCCAAACAGCACCGAAATACTGATGCTGAGCATCCGCAATACAACCTTGGTCATCACAACCTCCTGTCTCACGACCGCAGGAATGAGGTATTAAAATCCAGATTCTCTGCGATCGCCCAGTTTACACGTTGGAATACGCGGCACAGCGCAAGCTCTGCCGCCAAAACTCCTGCACATAGGGATTTTCCCGAAGGTCTGCGTAGCGTGCC
>CAZERX010000229.1:0-2255 GCA_964515045.1 uncultured Eubacterium sp. | reverse complement strand
TGCAGTATATCAGCATGAATACCGTCTTTTCGCCGACGGCTGCGATCGTTGAGGCGATGCAGGAGATCTCGCGCATGGGACGAAAGGCAGAGAACAATCTTGCATTGTCCATGGAAGCGTTTTTTGACGGCGATCAGGAAAAGATCGATCAGGTCTATGCGACTGAAAAATACATAGATTATCTCAGCCATGAGATCACGGATTATCTGGTGGATGTCAACCAGCGGCAGCTACCGGTTGCCGACAGCCTAAAGATCGGCGGACTGTTCCATGTGGTCAATGATATTGAACGTATCGGAGATCATGCGGAAAACATCGCAGATGCCGCAGTCCGCATGAAGGAGGAGGGCATCACCTTTACCAAAAAGGCGACCAAAGAGATCCAGGAAATGTTCGAGCGCGACATGCGCGTGCTTTCCTGCGCGTTAGAAATGTTTGAGACGGAGGATCGTTCGCACATGAAGGAGATCCTTGCGATCGAGGAGGAGGTCGATCAGATGGAGATCGATCTGCAGAACTCCCACATCCGCCGTATGGCAAAGGGAAAATGTTCGCCGCAGTCGGGACTGATCTTTACGGATCTTGTTACCGGTCTGGAGCGTGTGGCTGACCATGCGACCAATATTGCATTTGCACTGTCCAATTCAGATGTGCAGTAGGATCGTTAATTGTTACAAAAATATTACGGCATTGTTGACATGTCAGAAATATGTTGTTATAATGTGTAAGAAAATGATAACAGTAGATGGTAACATCTACTGTTGTTTTCTGTAGATGATGATTTGGCTCGATAGGAGGCAGAAATGAGATCTTCTGAAAAAATGGCAAAAAGTGCAGGTGTGATCCTCGCATCACTGGTCGGCGGAGTGCTTTTATTTGCAGCACCGGATCAGACCTTCGCAGCAGCAAATGCAGGTGTGTCTGCAGTGCTTTCCGGCTGTCTGAACCGTTCGGAGGGACTGGTGGTCGCGAACAGTGATATTTCTGTATCGCGTGCGGCGGCTGCGGATGCAGCGGCAGACGAAGTGGATGAACCGGCAGAGCCGGAGGAGGAAAAGTTCTGCGGCTATACCAATCTTGGTCTTGCGAATGTGGACAACTATCTGAACGTTCGTAAGGAAGCGGACGAGTCCTCAGAGCTGGTCGGCAAAATGCCCGCCGGTGCAGGCTGTGAGGTTTATGACAAAGAGGGCGGCTGGTATCATATCAGATCCGGCAAGGTCGAGGGTTATGTATCCGCAGACTATCTGCTGACAGGGGATGCCGCTAAGGAAAAAGCACAAAAATATATCAAGGAAGTCGCAACCGTTACGACGACGACCTTATTTGTACGTGAAAAGCCGAATACGGACTGTGCCGTGATCACGATGGTTCCGATCGAGGAGGAGCTGACGGTATTAAAGACCGTAGATGACGGTGCGTGGTACAAGGTAGAGATCGACGATGAAAAAGGCTTTGTCAGCGGCGATTATGTAGAGATCGCGCAGAAGCTGCCGAAGGCGATGACGATCTCAGAGGTCAAATACGGACAGGGTGTATCGAATGTCCGCGTGGATCTCGTACAGTATGCGCTGCAGTTTGTCGGTAATCCGTATGTGTGGGGCGGAACGAGTCTGACGCATGGCGTGGACTGCTCCGGCTTTACGATGCAGGTTTATGCAAAGTACGGTGTATACCTGCCGCATTCCTCACGGGCACAGCCGAACTATGGACGCTCCATCAGCGCGTCTGAGGCACAGCCGGGCGATCTGTTCTTTTATGGCAGCGGCGGCGGGATCAACCATGTAGCGATCTATATCGGCGGCGGTCGCGTCGTACACGCCAGCAATCACCGCGATGGTATCAAGATCTCCAATGCATATTACCGCACACCGTTAAAGGTTGTCAGCTATTTATAGGATACGGAAAGACATCAGTTTTTGCTGGTGTCTTTTTTTGTGTTGCATCCGCATAGTTCCGGTGTTATAATCATGTCAAAGCAAACGATAGACCATTCTTTACTTCCAATCAGTCTACACTCTTGGAAAATATCTTGGACATCTTGCTTTTACTTACCACTATGACAACAGAAGGCAGGATGTTTGAAAAGGGAATGGTTGGGGGCATTTCTTTTTAACTACGATCCTGCCGGACAAATGAAAAGGAGGATCCGTGTATGAAGGAACGCCGATCGGAGGTGACGAAGGTGATGCAGTTAGACTATACATTTGAACGACAGATCGAGCTGGAACGGAATGAAGCGATCGAGATCGGGA
>CAZERX010000228.1:0-2262 GCA_964515045.1 uncultured Eubacterium sp. | reverse complement strand
CGGCTGTTTTGTCCATGTCATATGCGCCGCTCTCAATGGCATGCATGAGCTGTCCGACAACGATGAGCGACGGATAGCAGGCATCATTGTTGACATAGCGCAGACCGGAATTGATCGCATCCTGACTGGAAACCTCAGGAATGACCAGATCATATCCGGCAGAGCGGAACGCAGGGAGCAGCAGCTCGAAATGTACCGGTGACATCTGCGGACAGAGGATCGTATAGTTTTTGCGCATTTCCTCGGTGAAAATGACGCGGTCATGGTTTGCCGGTACGAGGGTACGCTCCTTCGGGTTGTTTTTCCGCACACGGATCGCAGCCAGCAGGGAGCGGATACGGATGCGGGCAGCACCAAGGTTATTGACCTCGTCGATCTTTAAGCAGGTATAGATCTTGCCGGATTTTGTCAGAATGTCGCTGACACAGTCCGTCGTTACGGCATCCAGACCGCAGCCGAAGGAATTGAGCTGGATCAGATCCAGATTCTCCGTCTTTTTCACATAGTTTGCAGCCGCATACAGTCTGGAATGGAACATCCACTGATCCATGACGATGAGCGGACGTTCTACGTTTCCGAGATGCGAGATGGAGTCCTCCGTCAGCACGGCGATACCGTAGGAATTGATCAGCTCCGGAATGCCGTGGTTGATCTCGGGATCGATGTGATACGGACGACCGGCGAGTACAATGCCGTGACGACCGGTCTGCTCCAGATAACGGAGCGTCTGCTCGCCCTTTTTACGCATACGGTTACGGACGCGCGAAAGCTCCTTCCATGCGGCATCAGCAGCCGCGGCAGTCTCAGCAGCCGGAATGGAAAATTCTGCAGCAAACACCTCGCACAGCTTATCGGACAACGCCTGTCTGCTCGAAAAGTTTAGGAACGGATTGAAAAACCGTACCGTGCCGGAGGTGATCTCGTCCACGTTATTTTTGATATTTTCCGCGTAGGAGGTCACGATCGGGCAGTTGTAGTGATTGTTTGCGTCCGGAAATTCGTTCCGCTCATACGGAATGCACGGATAAAAGATCCAGTCGGGGTTCTGCCGGATCAGCCATGCGATGTGTCCGTGCGCCAGCTTCGCCGGATAGCATTCGGACTCACTCGGAATGGATTCGATACCCATTTCGTAAAGCTCACGCGTGGACTGCGGGCTTAAAATGACGCGGTAGCCGAGCTGCCGGAAAAATACCGCCCAGAACGGATAATTTTCATAAAAATTCAGCACGCGTGGGATGCCGACCGTTCCGCGGGTCGCTTCTGCTTCGGACAGCGGCTCGTAGTCAAACAGGATCTTATTTTTGTATTCAAACAGATTCGGGATCTGCTCCTTATTTTTTTCTTTGCCGAGACCGCGCTCGCAGCGATTGCCGGTGATGTAGCGGCGGTCGTTGTCAAAACGGTTGATCGTCAGCAGGCAGTGGTTCGTACAGCCCTGACAGCGGGTCAGCTTCGTGTCGTATTTCATGTTCAGGATCTCCTCGATCGAGAGCATGGAGGACGGCTGGTCGCCTGCGGCGTGGAAACGCTCCCGTGCGATCAGCGCTGCGCCGAATGCACCCATGATGCCTGCGATGTCGGGGCGGATGACCTCTACACCGGAGATGCGTTCAAAGCTGCGGAGTACGGCGTTGTTATAAAAAGTACCGCCCTGAACGACCACGTGCTTTCCGAGCTGGGAAGCATCGGAGAGCTTGATGACCTTGAACAGTGCATTTTTTATAACGGAATAGGCAAGTCCGGCTGAAATGTCAGCGACGGATGCGCCTTCCTTCTGTGCCTGCTTGACCTTGGAATTCATGAAAACGGTACAGCGTGTGCCGAGGTCGATCGGATGCTTGGCAAACAGTGCCTCTGCAGCAAAGTCCTGTACGCTGTAATTTAACGACTTTGCAAAGGTTTCGATGAAGGAGCCGCAGCCGGAGGAGCATGCCTCATTTAGCTGCACGCTGTCTACGGCGTGATCCTTGATCCGGATGCATTTCATGTCCTGACCGCCAATATCCAAGATGCAGTCCACCTGCGGATTAAAGAAGGCTGCCGCATAATAGTGGGACACGGTCTCTACCTCACCCTCATCAAGCTGCAGCGCAGCCTTGACCAGAGCCTCGCCGTAACCGGTGGAGCAGGAGTAGACGATGTTCGCGCCGTCCGGAAGCTGCTCATAAATATCGCGCAGCGCGCTGATCGAGGTTGCGAGCGGGCTGCCGTTATTGCTGCGGTAGAAGGAATAGAGGAGTGAGCCGTCCTCGCCGACCA
>CAZERX010000227.1:0-2288 GCA_964515045.1 uncultured Eubacterium sp. | reverse complement strand
GATCACCTGCGGACGCAGGGTAGAAACCGAGGCACAGGCGATTTTCTGCTTTTCGCCGCCGGACAGTTCAAAGATGCTGCGCCCCAAAAGAGCTTCAATTTTCAGTTCCTTTGCTGCAGCATCCACTCGTTCCAGAACTTCCCGCTCCGGCATTCCTCTATTTTCACATCCAAAGGCAAGCTCACTGGTCGTATCTACACAAAAAAACTGACTTCTGGGATTTTGGAACACACTTCCCACCAGCTTTGCCGTATCGTACAGATCCGTCTCTGTCACATTCGTATCATTTACCGTTGCAGTTCCCTCCAGCTCTCCCTCATAAAAATGAGGGATCAGACCATTGATCAGTCTTGTGATGGTCGTTTTCCCGCTTCCGGACTCTCCGCAGAGCAGGACACATTCCCCATCAGCAATGGTCAGTGACACATTTTTTAGCGATGGGGCATCCGAATTTTCGTGACGAAAGCTGACATTTTTCAGTTCGATCAAAGGATCACCTCCCCTATCCACAGCACATACGGAATTGCTCCGATTCCAAGCATGATATAGTCCTGCACACGGAAGCCGATCCTGCAGATATTTGTCCGCTTCACATCTCCGCAAAGCCCACGGGTCAGCGCGGCTGCCGAAAGCTCCTCTCCGATCTTAACACAGCAGGTCATCAGCGGCACAAGACGGTATTCCAGCATCTTTCCGGCTTTTTTTCCGCCCATATGGATGCCGCGCATCCGCATGGCCGCATTGATGGAAGCCGCCTCGTCCATTACCGTAGGGAAAAAGCGGAACATTACTGACAGCGGAATGATGATCTTTTCGCTCAGATGCATCCGCAGCATGGCTGCAGTAAACTCGCTGACCGTGGTGGTCGAAACTAGATAACCGCCCATTGCGATCCCCGGCAGAAAACGAGACAGCATACCACTACACCCAAGCAGTATAAAATTTAGTACTCCGGTGGTCAATGGAACAAGACGGGTATAGGTCAGCCACGCTGCAAGATAGATCAAGGTGTAGGTCGCTGCCTGCTTCCATTTTTTTGCACTAATAAACAGCACAGCAGGCAGAAAACAAAGAACAGGGACAAGAGGTTCTACGCTCTCGCCCCCTGCTGACCCCAAAACAAACAGTGCGATGTTAAACAGCATCAGCAGCTTTGTTCTGGGATCGATCACAAGTCCTCTGTTTTGTACACCGGCCTGTAAAACACCCGCCGCCATCAGGCGATGCCTGCCTTTACAAAATGCTTTTTCAGCAGCGACTTACCCAGCAGCGCACCCAGCATCCCACACACAAAAGCAGCAACGATTATGGCAGGAGCCGTCCAAGGCTGCATGATCCCGCTAAGCGTATTGATATAGTCCTCTCCAAAGCCCTGACGGGTAGAAAAATAGGCTTCGCGATCAATGTAGAGCGGCAGGAAATTTCCGAACAGCAGCACACAAAAGGTCGCATAGCTGAGAATCGTTTTCTTTGAGCTGACATACTGTCCGCTTTTCGCTACCAGATCTGCAAGGAAACCACACACCACACCAAATACAACCGGCCAAAAGCCCATGCCGGTGACACACAGATAGATACCGACGATCGTACCCATGATCGTGATCATGCCGAATTTCTTAACCTTGGTATAAAAGAGCATCATCGGTACACCGAGAACGATCGGTCCAATGACCGCCAGCATGGGCAGCATAATGGGAATATATCCCAGCATGGCGATACAGGTCATGAGTACGCAGTACATCGCTGCATAAATTCCAATGTTGATCAGATCCTTGCCTTTTAGTTTGTTGTTATCTTTCATCTTATTATCCTCTCTCATCTTATCTTATACCTTCCATCCGACCGCAAGCTCTCTGGACTCTACGAACCGTCGGTAAATGCCGCCCTGCTCCATCAGTCGCTCATGCGTGCCGCTCTGGGCGATCCTTCCGTCGTCGATCACAAGGATCTGGTCGGCGTGACGGACAGTTTTCAACCGGTGTGCGATCATAATGATCGTTTTTTCTCTGGTCAGTGCATCAATGGCAGCGGTCAGCTCCTGCTCACTCTCCGGATCCACATTGGCGGTCGCCTCGTCGAGAATAATGACCGGTGCATCCTTCATAATGGCACGCGCGATGGAAATACGCTGCTTCTCACCGCCGGAAAGACTGGCACCACCCTCACCGATCACGGTATCATATCCGTTCGGAAGCGCCATGATAAAGTCATGACAACAGGCTTTTTTCGCAGCCTCCATCACCTTTTCCATCGGCGCATCCGGCTGTCCGAAGCGAATGTTATTTGCG
>CAZERX010000226.1:0-2330 GCA_964515045.1 uncultured Eubacterium sp. | reverse complement strand
ATCATCCCATTCCAGATTGTATTCATCGAGCAAAATGCGCATCAGCTCTGCCACGGCAACGGTCGGATGGGTATCGTTCATCTGGAACGTCACCTTTTTCGGCAGATCACGGATGTCGTCATGATTTTTCATAAACTTCGCGATCGCACGCTGAACGCTCGCGGATACAAAGAAATACTGCTGGCGCAGGCGAAGCTCCTTACCCTGTACATGGTTGTCGTTCGGGTAGAGCACCTCGACGAGATTGCGCGCGAGGTTTTCCTGCTCCACTGCCTTGTAATAATCACCCTTATCAAAGGAATCGAGCTGGAAGCACTCGACCGGCTCTGCATCCCAGATCATCAGTGTGTTGACCACGTTATTATTGTAGCCGATGATCGGCATGTCGTAGGGCACTGCCGTCACTGCCTGATAGTTTTCATGCACAAAGCGGGTCTTGCCGCTCTCCTGATCGTACTCCGCGCGCACATAGCCGCCGAACTTGACCGTATAGGTGTACTCCGGTCTGCGAAGCTCGAACGGATAGCCGTTCTTTAACCAGTTGTCCGGCTCCTCGGTCTGATAGCCGTCCTTGATCTTCTGACGGAACATGCCGTAGCGGTAACGGATGCCACAGCCGTATGCCGGATAGCCGAGCGTTGACAGTGACTCCATAAAGCATGCAGCGAGTCGTCCGAGTCCGCCGTTTCCGAGTGCCGGATCGCGCTCCTGATCCTCGATCACATTGATGTCGAGTCCCAGCTCCTCCAGCGCCTCCTTCACCTCATTGTATGCCGTAAGATTGATCAGATTGTTGCCGAGCGCACGTCCGACCAAAAACTCCATCGACATATAATACAGTGTTTTCGGATCGTCCTTTTCCATCGTTTTCTGCGTGGCAAGCCACTGGTCGATCACGACCTCCTTCACAACAAAGCTGACCGCCTGATAGATCTCCTGCTGGCTCGCCTCAGACAGATTTTTACGGAACAGCGTCTTTACCGTGCTCTTTACGTGTCTGATAAACGTTTCTTTTTCAAATAATTCGTTTTTCATCTCTTTTTCTCCTTGTTCCTCTAACTGCTGCCAGAAAAACCTAACCGCGTTTTTCCACGCCCAGTACCACTTTCTCCCCATTGATATTCCATTCCTTCTCATAACCACTGATGCTGCCTGCCGTGATCGTATCGGCGAGCACTTCTCCGGCGATCTCGTCGCCGTGCGCAGCAAAGATGTCTGCCACCTTGCCGTCTGCCGCATACGATACCGCGATGCGGTCCGTGACCTCAAAGCCGGCTTCCTTGCGCATCGTCTGTACCTTGCTGATGATCTCACGCACAAATCCCTCCTCGATCAGCTCCGGTGTCAAATTCGTATCCAAAACGACCGTCACGGTGTTGTCGCCCTCGGTCTGATAACCCTCCATCTGGGTCATCGTGATCAGCAGATCCTCCTCCGTCAGTGTCACCTCTGCACCGACCTCAGCCAGCGTCAGGATACCCTTTTCACGAAGCTCTGCCATCGCAGCGTTTCCATTCAGCGCGGCGAGCGCTTTCTGGATCTGTCCGAGATACTTGCCGTACTTCGGTCCGACCGTACGGAGCTGCGGCTTGAACGTATAATCCGTAAACGCACTCACGTCCTCCGTAAATTCCACCTTTTTCACGTTCAGCTCGTCTGCGATGATCTCTGTGTAGAATGCAGGCAGCGCCTCCGGTGCTTTCACATACATCGTTCCGATCGGCTGACGGTTCTTGATGTTCGCAGAATTTCTGCAGGCGCGTCCCATGACAACGATCTTTAAGACTGCTTCCATGTTTTTCTCAAGCTCCGTATCGATCCGGCTCTGATCAACCGTCGGGAAATCGCACAGGTGCACGCTTTCCGGTGCGGACGCGTCGATCGAGCAGACGAGGTTTCTGTAAATATCCTCTGCCATAAAGGGGATCATCGGCGCTGCCGTCTTTGCGATCGTCACCAGTGCCGTATACAGCGTCATATAGGCATTGATCTTGTCCTGCTCCATGCCCTTTGCCCAGAAGCGCTCACGGCTGCGGCGCACATACCAGTTACTCATCTCATCGACGAAATCATCCAGTGCACGCGCTGCCTCGGGGATCCGGTAATTGTTCAGATCATCATCCACCTCTCCCACAACGGTGTTCAGCTTGGATAACAGCCACTTGTCCATCACGGACAGCTTCTCATAGTCCAGCGTATATTTTGTCGCATCAAACTGATCGATATTCGCATACAGCACAAAGAATGCATAGGTGTTCCACAGCGTTCCCATGAACTTGCGCTGTCCCTCCTGCACTGCCTTTCCGTGGAAGCGGTTCGGCAGCCACGGT
>CAZERX010000225.1:0-2344 GCA_964515045.1 uncultured Eubacterium sp. | reverse complement strand
CGGTACCGCCTGCACAGATACCGTTCATGCGCTGCTCGACATTACCGCCCTCAAAATAAATGATCTTCGCATCCTCACCGCCCAATTCGATCGCAACATCCGTCTGCGGTGCATAGTGGGTCAGCGCAGTGGAAACGCTGATCACCTCCTGCACAAAGGGGATGTCAAGATGTTTGGCGAGTGTCAGACCGCCGGAGCCTGTGATCATTGGCGCGACGCACAGATCACCGTGCGCTTTGCGCGCGTCAGCCAGAAGACCGGTCAGTGTCTCACGGATATTTGCAAAGTGGCGCTTGTAGTCAGCAAACAGCAGCTCGTCATTCTCGTCCAGCAATGCGACCTTAACGGTCGTTGAGCCAATGTCAATACCGAGTTTGTAAAGATTTGTACTCATACTCATTCTCCCTCTGCGGGCTGCAGGTGATGCAGCCATATTTATGATTTCTTATTAAAATGTATGTTTACATAGTTACAAAACAATGTACATTATATGACAGGATCCGACAAAACACAACACTTAAAATCTAAACTTTTCATAAAGAATTTATGTGAACATTGACAAATGAGAACGCAATTTTTATACTAAAAAGAGTTGTTCCACATTTTTCTGCAGCAGACAGGAAAATGTTGGATAGGAGAAGCAGAGGAGAAGCATATGAATTATCTGAACAAACTGGAACGGAAATTCGGGCGTTACGCGATCCCGAATCTGAGCAAGTGGCTGATCATCGGCTATGCGATCGGCTATGCCTGCTATTATATGGAGATTTTTACACAGCTTCCGATATTGGAGCTTCTGATGCTGGATCCGGCGAAGGTCATGCAGGGACAGATCTGGCGGCTTGTGACGTGGGTGCTGATGCCTCCGTCCTATTCCAATATCCTGTTTTATGTGATCATGATGATGCTGTATTATCAGCTCGGCAACAGTCTGGAGCAGACATGGGGAACGTTCCGCTACAATGCCTATATCATCGGCGGTGTGCTGTTTACGGCTGTCGGCGTGATGGTGGCATTTTTCATCATGCGTGCACTCGGTATGCCGGAAGCATACGCGATGGGTTATATGGTCAGCACCTATTATATCAATCTGTCGATATTCCTCGCGTTTGCCGCCTGTTATCCGAATATGCAGCTCATGCTGTACTTTATCATACCGGTGCGTATCAAATGGCTGGCGGTGCTGTATGCCGTACTCGTGGCAGTCAGCTTCGTGCAGGTCGGCTGGAGCGGACGCATCGTGATACTGATGTCGCTCATGAATTTCATCGTGTTCTTTTTCTCCACGCGGGATTACCGGCGCGTATCACCGTCCGAGATCAAGAGAAAAAGGGATTTTCGTGCGCAGACGGCACCGCCGCGCCCGATGCGGCGTGCGGACGGAGCACTGTACAAGCACAAATGTGCGGTGTGCGGACGGACCGATCTGGACAATCCTGCGTTAGAGTTCCGCTTTTGTTCCAAGTGTGACGGCGGGATGGAATACTGTCAGGAGCATCTGTTCACGCATGAGCATGTAAAACGTATATAAATCGGGCAGTTTTCTGAAAATGAATTGACGGAATGACCTTTTTTCGGTACACTGAAAGAAGGTCATTTTATATTGCGCGGATGGCGCAATGATTACAGGAGGAGTATAGATCAATGGAGAACGAAACAGTATCCAAAAACTTTATTGAACGAATCATCGAGGAGGATCTGGCAGAGGGCAGATGCGACGCGGTCTGCACGCGTTTTCCGCCGGAGCCGAACGGTTATCTGCATATCGGACATGCCAAGGCGATCTTATTGAGCTACGGCATGGCAAAAAAATACGGCGGCAAATTCAACATGCGTTTTGACGATACGAACCCGACGAAGGAAAAAAGTGAGTTCGTCGAGTCCATCAAGGCAGATGTCCGGTGGCTAGGCGCAGACTGGGAGGATCGTCTGTATTTCGCTTCCAATTATTTCCCGCAGATGTATGAGGCAGCGGTGAAGCTGATCAAAAAGGGCAAGGCATATGTTTCGGATCTTACGGCAGAGCAGATCAGAGAGTACCGCGGCACACTGGAGCAGGCGGGCAAAAAGGATCCTGCCTCTGACCGCAGCGTGGAGGAGAACCTTGCGCTGTTTGAGGATATGAAAAACGGAAAATACGAGGACGGCACCAAGGTACTGCGCGCAAGGATCGACATGGAATCACCGAACATGAACATGCGTGATCCGGTGATCTACCGTGTGGCGCACATGACGCATCACAATACCGGTGATACCTGGTGTATCTATCCGATGTATGATTTTGCACATCCGATCGAGGATGCGATCGAGGGCGTGACACATTCCCTGTGCACGCTGGAGTTCG
>CAZERX010000224.1:0-2380 GCA_964515045.1 uncultured Eubacterium sp. | reverse complement strand
TCCGGTCGCCGCGTCCTGCTCGATCCGCGCGTAATGTCCGGTCACGATGCAGTCACAGTCCAGCTCCCGCGCGCGGCGGTACAGCCGGTCAAACTTCATGTAGCGGTTGCAGTCGATGCAGGGATTCGGCGTATCGCCCGCCTCATATGCCGCCACAAAACGGTCGATCACACAGGACGCAAATTCATCCTTGAAGTTCAGCACGTAATAATCCATGCCGAGCCTGCTGCATACCTTTCGCGCATCCTCAGTATCCGAGAGTGAGCAGCAGGTGCCCTCCTTCTCCAGTCCGAGCGTTTCATTTTCATACAGCTTCATCGTCACGCCGATGCAGTCATAGCCTTCTTTTATCATAAGCGCCGCAGAAACCGAGCTGTCCACGCCGCCGCTCATCGCGATCAGTGCTTTTTTATCCATAAATCTCTTTTCCATTCCTTTTTAGCTTCGCACCGCTGCACTTACCTTCGATCGGATCTTTTTTCCGTTGACATTCCGGTATGCAGCGACCTTATAATAATATTTCTGTCCCTTTTTGACATTTTTATCAACAACATACCCCCGCACTCTCGAACCGGTCACAGCGATCTTCTGATATTTTCCGTTCTTTGAAGCTGACCGGTATACCACATATCCGGACGCGTCGCACATGCATTCCCACTGCACCCGATTGTATCCGCCGCTCGTTTTCGTGATCTTTTTGATCTCGGTAGCAGCAGGACGTACCAAAACCGTTGTGGTGTAGGTCTGATAGTCGCTGCACGAATATACCACCGCGTCGCGATACGACTGTACTGCAAACGTGTATTTTTTTCCGCATTTCAAGCCGGATATGGTCACAGAGCGCTTGGCATCCTTGAAATTTTTTTCCCGCGGAACCTCTTTGATCTTTTTCCACGTATTTCCTTTTTTCTGGTAAATATAATAGCCATCCACAGCATCATCTCTGGCATTCCAGCTCAATGTGACTGCATCCTTTCGCAGCGGCACTGCATGTACATTTCTGATATCCGTCAGAACCGATCCGATACTATCCCAACCGATCGTGCCGGAGGTCAGATCTGCCGTCTCATAGACTGCTCCTACAGCTTTGATCTTGTAAATATACTGCTTGTTTTTCTGAACGTAGTCCTCAACAAAAAAATTATCCGCTACCGTCGCGAGATACTGATACGGTTCTCCACCCACACTCCGGTACACCTGATAGGCATCAGCTCCTGCGACATGGTTCCACGTCACTCCTAATTTACTTTCTTTCGATCCGATGCCTCCCGAAGCAGAATAACACTTCACATTCTGTGGTGCGTCCAGTTCATCCTCTACAGACCTCCAATAACGGCCTGACCTATTTTCACTGCTGATCCGCTCAATGACATAAGACGCATCATGCTCCGTTTCAATGTACAGCCACAAGTGCTCCTCACTCCATGACTGCGTTCCAAGCACAGTACAGGATGAATACCGTGCGAAATCATCTGCCAGATATGTGACATTGCTCGGCAGTGCCAGACTACTCAGGATCGGACACTCCGCCATTGCTAACGATTCAATACGGATCTCATGTCCATCCGTCGGTTTTTCGAGCTTTACTGCCGATAGATTTTCGTCATGAAAAAAAGCACCTCTGCCGATCGTTCGGATGGTCGCCGGAAGGATCACCTTCTTTAGATCATATTTTCCGGAAAGCGCATACTCTCCGATCTCCGTCACCTTTTTTCCGTCAATTTCCTCCGGTACCGTCAGGATCTCATCATAATCATATCCTATACCCGCGATCGTAATGCCCGTTTCATTCTCCTGATACTCATAAGTCGTTTCCGTTCGTGCACATACAATCGTCTTTTGGCTCATCACGAAAAGCAGACAAAAGCATAACGCTGTGAGCGCACGAAAAATCGGCTGTGCGCGATGAGTCCGGCACCGGTTGACGTTTTTTTCCATTCCAATACGCTGTTCCATTCCGTTTCCCTCCCAAAATCTGTATAGCTGGCGGTTTTTACGCAAATTATCTGACATTTGAAGCCTCTCCTAACGCTCTTATTATAGCACCGATCTGCTGATTTTGAAAAAAAATTGCATTTTTATCAAATTTACTATATGTAATTTCGGATTTTTATTTTATAATAGGTAGCGGAGTGTAAAAAAATTTATCACATAGAGGAGATTACTTATGCCAAAGAGAACAGACATCAACAAAGTTCTGATCATTGGATCAGGTCCGATCATTATCGGTCAGGCGTGTGAGTTTGACTATTCCGGTACGCAGGCATGTAAGGCGCTGCGCAAGCTCGGCGATGAGATCGTGCTGGTCAATTCCAATCCTGCCACGATCATGACCGATCCCGAAATCGGAGATGTGACCTACATCGAGCCGCTCAATGTA
>CAZERX010000223.1:0-2385 GCA_964515045.1 uncultured Eubacterium sp. | reverse complement strand
ATAATTTGACAGACAGACAGACAGACAGACAGACAGACAGACAGACAGACAGACAGACAGACGACATTTGAGTCTGCCTTTATTTTGGATCTCATTTTTCGTTTGATCGAACGCGCTGCGTTCACGGTTTTTCCGTGGGCGCTGCGCGTTTTTTGCGAGGGATCGCATTGTGACGGATGGGAAGTATGCTGCTGATGCGACCCGCCGCGGGCGGATGGGAAGTATGCTGCTGATGTGACTCGCCGCAGGCGGATAGAAAGCATACTGCTGATGCGATCCGTCGCAGGCGGAGAAGCTCGCCCGCGAGATCCTGTTGCGATCAGAAATTTTCTAAAATATCCGGTGCGAAAAAAACCGCAAAGAGGTGTACTGCAGTGGATGGGAAGTATGCCGCGCCTACTGATTGGGTAGGAGTGTTCGCCGCGCAGTCTGCCCGCGCAGATCTGCGGAATCGGCAAGAATTGGAGGAATAAGGACAGGCGGAATATGGATGCAGATGCAAGAAACAAGAAACGAACAGAAGCGGCAAAACAGAACGTAAGAACGGTTGATCAAAATACGAACTGAAACAATATCAAAGAAAACATACAAAACAGGTAAGGAGGAACAACGATGAGAACGAAAAGAATGAGAACAACCAAAAACATGAAACACGTGAAACATGCGAAAAAGCTGCTTTGCTGCGTGCTGACCGGCTGTATGCTGGCGGGGATGGTGCCGAGCGCGGTAGCCGCAGAGACAGGAGAGCCGAACGCGACAGAAGCCCCGACCGCACCGGAAACTCCGACCACGCCTGCGACACCCGCGGCTCCCGAAGCACCGGCGGCATTGTCAACCCCGACCGTACCGACAACCCCGACTACGCCTGCGACCCCTGCGGCGATCGAAGTACCGGAGGCTTCGGCAGCACCGGAGTCACCCGCAGCGCCGGAAGCTCCGACGGCGGACGGTGTGCCTGCCGCTCAGAGTGATACGGACGACGAAGTAGGGATCAGTCTGCTGGGTGTCGATGAGGACGGCAGTGTGAGCTATCTCGATTATGATACGACGGATAAAAAAATGGTCGAGAGTACCATAACGAAAGGGAATTATACGACCGTTACCAACAGCGCCGTTGGCATCACATGGGAAACCGGCTGGTATGTGGTCGAGGATCCGGATGTCACGATCGAGGGTACGGTGGAGTTCACCGGCGACGTACACCTCATCCTCTGCGACGGAGCGGATCTGACCGTCACCGGAGGGATCACGGATAACAGTGGATCAAACCATACACTCACCATATACGCACAGTCTGACGGAACGGCTGACACCGGAAAGCTGACGGTCACCAATACGGGTATAATGGGTATCCGTGCAAATAGTAGGAATGACGGACTCATCATCAATGGCGGCGTGATCGATGCTACCGGTGGCAGATCTGATAAAAATAAAAGTTATGGAATCTATGGCTATCTCACGATCAATGGCGGCTCCGTTACCGGACATGGTGGCTCTAGCTGGGATGCAAGCTATGGGATCTGCGCATCTAATCTTACCGTGAATGGCGGTACGATACGCGGAACATATAACAACGAGGGTGAGAATCGCAATGGGTTTGCGGATATTTATGTGACATTATTGAAAGGTATCTCCGGCGGCAAATTTACCGCTGATGTGGAGATCGAAAGTATTAGTTCGGCAGGCAATTCGCTTATTTCGGGAGGGATATTTGAGAATAAGCTCTCTGTTTTGGAGGAAAACATATACATCACGGATCTGCTCGCAAAGGATCATGTGTTCCAGACGATCGGGGAACATACGGTACCGCTTCCGTGGACCTCGGTGGAGTATCAGACATCGATCGAATGCGTCACTGTGTCTCCCTGCTCGCATGACAAGCCGGATGCTGACGGCAAGTGTCCGGGCTGCGGAAATGAACTGGTGGCGAGTCGCACCGGCGGAGAGAGAACGACCTATTATACCAACTGTGGGTCTGCGGTCGAAGCCGCAGAGACCGGCGATACCATTACGCTGCTCGCTGATGTGAGAGATGGCATAGAGTGTGATTCCCTGAGTGTCACACTGGATCTGAATGGAAAGACGCTTAACTGGTTGCTCGTACACAAAACTGCAATTACCGTAACGGACAGCGTCGGCGGCGGAAAGATCGCTACGCTGATCACAGATGATGGTGTTAAGGTCATCGATCTTTTGCAGGAGAGCTATGCGTTTAAGGATGAAAACAGCAAATGGTATGACGCTACGCATAACACAGAGGAGGACTGGATCAGTAATGCCGTGGTCAGAGCTTTGCCTGCGCTCACGCTCACACCGGCAAGCTCCGGTCTGACCACCGGCTACAAGGCTGCGGCGACGGCTGTGATCAGTGCCGCAGTGCGCGGA
>CAZERX010000222.1:0-2396 GCA_964515045.1 uncultured Eubacterium sp. | reverse complement strand
AATTCGCTCGCGGCAGAGTACCGCCACAGCTCTTTCAGCAGAGATCGGACGAGCGTCGTGAAGGGACAGAGCGTAGACCGCGGTGGGCGCGCGGCGCGTGACTACGGCTCCGGCAACGACGAGGAGCTGAGTAAGACCGTGCATACGGCGATGCTGCTCAGTATCATCAGCGGTCTGATCCTGACTGTGGCGGGCGTGATCTTTGCACCGCAGCTTTTGGAGCTGATGCAGACACCGGAAAATATCCTGCCGCTCGCGGCAGAGTATCTGCGCATTTATTTCTGCGGCATGACGGCGATGATGATCTACAATTTCGGAAGCGCACTGCTGCGCTCCATCGGCGATACCAAGCGGCCGCTGTATTATCTGATGACGGCGGGTGTGATCAATGTGATCTTGAATCTGATCTTTGTGATCCGTTTTCATATGGATGTGGCAGGTGTCGGACTGGCGACCGTGATCTCGCAGTGTATCTCGGCGATCCTTGTCGTGCGCTGCATGATGCGGGAGACCGGCGGTATCCGTCTGATCCCGCGAAAGCTGCGGATCTATCGGTCAAAGCTCACGCAGATCATCGCGGTCGGTCTGCCAGCAGGTTTTCAGGGCGCAGTTTTTTCACTTTCAAACGTCGTGATCCAGTCGTCCGTCAATCTGTTCGGGGAAACGGTCGTTGCGGGCAATTCCGCGGCGATGAATCTGGAGGGCTTTGTCTACGTTGCGATGAATGCGTTCCATCAGGCGGCGATCTCCTTTACGAGCCAGAATGTCGGTGCCGGAAAGACGGAGCGGATCAAAAAGATCCTGCTGACCGCGGAGGGCTGTGTGCTCGTGACCGGAGTCGTGCTCGGCTGGCTGGTCTACATCTGCGGCAGACCGCTGCTCCATATCTACACGCCGAGTGATACGGTCGTGGATGCCGGTATGGTGCGCATGACGATCATCCTGCTGCCGTATGCGCTGTGCGGTATGATGGATGTTGCCGTCGGCGTGCTGCGCGGTATGGGCTATTCGGTCGGCCCGATGATCGTGTCCGTGTTCGGCGCGTGTGTGCTGCGGCTGATCTGGATCGCGACTGTATTCCAGATACCGGAGCTTCACACGATATCGACCGTGTATCTGTCCTACCCGATCACATGGACGATCACGCTCTGTGCACAACTTGCATTGTACCTGTATGCATCAAAACGGATGAGGAGAACTGCGCGTGCGAACGATTGACGAGGATATCAAAAATAAAACCTATCAGACTGCGTATCTGCTCTGCGGTGCAGAGGCTTATCTGAAAAAGCAGTACCGCGACAAATTAAAAAAAGCCCTCTGGAGCGAGGGTGATACGATGAATGCCGCTTTTTATCAAGGGAAAGAGACGAATCCGGCGGAGCTGATCGACCTTGCGGAGACGATGCCCTTTTTTGCAGAGCGACGGCTGATCCTCGTGGAGGATTCCGGCTTTTTCAAGAGCGGTGCGGAGGAGCTTGCCGAGTACATGGCTCATGTACCGGAGACGACGACCTTTGTATTCTGCGAAAACGAGGTGGACAAGCGGAGCCGGATGTACAAGGCGCTGCGGGAGCACGGCAGGATCGTGGAATTTTCGGAGCAGAACGAGGAGCTTCTGACCCGCTGGCTGCTCGGTCGGCTGAAGCGTGAAAATAAAAATATCACCAAGGCGGCGATGCAGGAATTTTTTGATCGGGTCGGCACGGATATGGGTGCGCTCGACCGTGAAATGGAGAAGCTCATCTGCTACTGCATGGAGCGTGAGGTGATTGAAAAAAGTGATGTTGAGGCGGTCTGCCCGCAGGCAGTGACGAACCGCATTTTTGACATGGTCAGTGCGATCATCGAGTGCCGCAGAAAGGATGCGCTCACGATGTATTATGATCTGCTGGCGCTGAAGGAGCCGCCGATGCGCATCCTTTTTCTGATCACGCGGCAGTACAATATCCTGCTGCAGTTAAAGGACTTGAAGCGCAGGGGCACGACGAACGCTGCGATGGCGAAGGCGGTCAGTATCCCGCCGTTTGCGGTCAGCCGTTCGCTCAGTCAGGCATCGGGACTGTCTGCTGACAGCATCCGAAGGATCTTATCTTACAGTGTGGAGATGGAGGAAGCCGTAAAGACCGGCAGGATGAATGAGCAGATCGCGGTTGAGCTTGTCATCATGGAAGCAAGCAGGGAGCGTGAGTACCGCTGAGAAAAAAGAATAAGGAATGCGATCCGTGCACGCAGTGCTCTTGCATACAAAAAAGTCCGGTGAGGAGGGTGCCTCTTACCGGACTGTATTTTGTGGGTTAATGTATTTATGCTTCCGACTAAGCCATCTTGTTGACAGCTTTTGTCAGGCGGGAAATCTTTCTTGAAGAAGTATTCTTGTGATATACTCCCTTGGAAGT
>CAZERX010000221.1:0-2407 GCA_964515045.1 uncultured Eubacterium sp. | reverse complement strand
TATCACCCAGCGTCTGTGACGGTGCAACGACGATCGAATCACCGGTATGCACGCCGACCGGATCGATATTTTCCATGTTGCAGACGGTGATGCAGTTGCCCGCCGAGTCGCGCATGACCTCGTACTCGATCTCCTTCCAGCCTGCGATACAGCGCTCCACGAGCACCTGTCCGACACGGCTTAAACGCAGTCCGTTTGACAGGATCTCGATCAGCTCCGTTTCGTTATGCGCGATGCCGCCGCCGCTGCCGCCGAGCGTATATGCCGGACGCAGCACGACCGGATAACCGATCGTATTGGTAAAACGGATACCGTCCTCCACAGACTCGACAACGAGCGAAGCCGCCACCGGCTCTCCGATCTTTTCCATCGTATCCTTAAATTCCTGCCGATCCTCGGCTTTCCTTATGGTCTCAGCCGTCGTTCCGATCAGACGCACACCATGCGCATCAAGGAAGCCGCTCTCGGCAAGCTCCATGCCGAGATTCAGTCCCGCCTGTCCGCCCAGTGTCGGCAGTACGCTGTCCGGCTTTTCCTTTAAGATGATCTGTTCCAAGACCTTTGCGGTCAACGGCTCGATATAGACCTGATCTGCGATATTCTTATCCGTCATAATGGTGGCGGGATTGGAATTGACGAGACAGACCTCGATGCCCTCCTCCTTCAGTGAACGGCACGCCTGCGTTCCGGCGTAGTCAAATTCTGCCGCCTGTCCGATCACGATCGGGCCGGAGCCGATAACGAGTACCTTTCTGATATCCTGATTTTTCGGCATTACTGTGTCCCTCCCATCATTTCAATAAATCTGTCGAATAAATAGCCGCTGTCCTGCGGTCCGGGGCACGCCTCCGGATGGAACTGCACGGTGAATATCTTTTTTCCGACATAGGATAAGCCCTCGTTCGTTCCGTCATTGACATTCACAAAGGCAGGCTCTGCGACTGACGGATCGAGCGTGTCAGTATCGACCACATAGCCGTGGTTCTGTGAGGAAATATACACCCGACCGGTCGAAAGATCCTTCACCGGATGATTGCCGCCGCGGTGTCCGTATTTCAGCCGGTGCGTGTCTGCACCGGTCGCAAGTGCCATGAGCTGGTGTCCGAGGCAGATCGCAAAGATCGGCACCTCCGACTCATACAGCTTTCGGATCTCCGCGATAATGTCCGTACAGCTTTTCGGATCTCCCGGTCCGTTCGACAGCATGATGCCGTCCGGCTGCGCCGCAAGGATCTCCTCCGCAGATGTATGTGCCGGATAAACCGTCACCTCACAGCCGCGCCGGTTCAGCGACCGCGCGATGTTATTTTTCGCGCCGAGATCGAGCAGTGCGACCTTTTTGCCGCTGCCCTTCAGCACGGACACCTCCGAACAGGTCACTTCATCGACCACGTTTCCGACCGTGTATGCGCGAAGCTGCGGCAGGATCTCATCCAGATCGTAATCCTCATCCGTGGTGATCATGCCGTTCATCGTACCCTTTTCGCGCAGCAGCTTCGTGAGTGCCCGCGTGTCGATCCCTGCGATCCCTGCGATGTCGTGCTTTGCGAGAAAGTCCTGTATGCTTCCCTCACAGCGGAAATTGCTTGCCGTCCTTGATAATTCACGCACGATAAAGCCCTTGACCCACGGTTTTTTCGACTCCATATCGCTGAAATTGATGCCGTAATTTCCGATCAGCGGGTAGGTCATGGTCACTGCCTGCCCTGCATAGGAGGGATCGGTCAGCACCTCCAGATAACCGGTCATGGATGTATTGAACACGATCTCGCTGATGGATGTATGCGGCGCACCGATGCTCGTTCCCGTAAAAATATGTCCGTCCTCCAAAATGAGAAAAGCCTTCATGTTTGTTCTCCTTTTCGTCCTGCTTCCTAACAGTAAATGTATAAATGCTCAAAAAAGTGCTGTAAGAGTCAATACGACCCTTACAGCAACCTCATTGTTGTCTAATGCTTCGGCGTGAGTACCGTCTTGCCGCCCATATACGGCTGCAGGACTGTCGGAATGTTCACGCTTCCGTCCTCGTTTAAGTTGTTCTCCAAAAATGCGATCAGCATACGGGGCGGAGCGACCACCGTATTGTTTAACGTATGTGCGAAATATTTCTGATTATCCGCGCCCTTGACACGGATCTTTAAGCGTCTTGCCTGCGCATCACCGAGGTTTGAGCAGCTTCCGACCTCAAAATATTTCTTCTGTCTGGGAGACCATGCCTCCACATCACAGGATTTCACCTTCAGATCTGCGAGATCGCCGGAGCAGCACTCCAGCGTGCGCACCGGAATATCCATGCTGCGGAACAGATCGACCGTGTTTTTCCAAAGCTGGTCGTACCAGTATTTGGAATCCTCCGGCTTGCAGACAACGATCATTTCCTGCTTCTCAAACTGATGGATCCGGTAAA
>CAZERX010000220.1:0-2410 GCA_964515045.1 uncultured Eubacterium sp. | reverse complement strand
AGGATGTGTGTATCACAGAATATAATGAAAAAACATTTGTAGCCGGAATACGCGCAGAAGGACGTTTGCATGAAATCTATGATTCCGTGCAGGCAGGGGACTACGGCGTAGAACGCGGTGCGGAAAAAGCCGGAATGGAGCTTCTGGAATTTGAAAAAGCCATGCAGGAGGCAGGATATCGGATACCGTTTTGCGTGTGATGCAGATATAAAGCCGCCTAAAAGCGATCAACCCTACCAAGTTGATCGCTTTTGCTTTATCCATCGCTGTTGCTGTACAAAAACGCTGCTCACTTCCTCATCCGAAGCATCGTGAGCACCTGTTCGACACGCGCTTTGTCAGCAGGTGAGAGGTTCGCGGTGAGGAGCTGGATCATCAGCGACTGCTCGTCTGGTGTGAATTGGATATTCTGCTCGCGTGCCTGCCGCTGACAGCTTGCGAGCTGGCGCATCATGGCGGCGGAATTGCTGCCGGCGGGCAGCGTTGCGAAGGCTTGCAGGAACGCGAGCTTCTCCGGCGGGATATTTGGTGCAGCCTTCATCAGATCATCGAGATTCATGCATCCTCCTGACTGCGGAACATGCCGCCATAGAGATCTGCCATCGAGAGTACATTGCAGATCAGATCAATGTTGGACTGGTCTGCGGGTGCGCATAGCGGACGGATGGCATCCAGCATCTGCAGCATCCGTCCGGAGGTATTCATGCCCTCACACATCTGCAGCGAAGGCTCCTTTCGGTCGAACAGCGTGTTGGCGCGCGACAGCTCCATCATTTTGATCGCTGTGGCGAGCATCCGCTGACGCGGATAGGGAATGTAGGGGATCGCTGTTTTCAGAAGCTGCAGATCGTGATCCTGCAGGTGTGAGTCAAAGGGTGTCTGCGTATATTCTCTGTCCATAAAATACCTTTTTCTTTCAATCTATGAGAAACTGCACGGATTATGCATAAGATAAGGTATAAGGAGGGCAAACAATGGGACGATTGATCATAGATGGAAACCGGATCTACGAGCTAGATGAAGCCTGTATACAGCGAAAAAAGAACGAGGATACAGAAAAACGAAAACGATCGTCAGAATATGTATATCCGGATCACCGGACGAAGCAGCCACAGAGCCGGTAGATCGGAGCGTATACAGCAAAAAAGGCAGGAGCACCTGCCTTTTTTGTGTTGCGGGATCGCTTAGAAGCATCCGCCGTTATTGTTGCCGCATCCGTTTCCGCCGCAGCAGCAAAGGAGCAGCAGGATGATCCAGATGCTGTCGCATCCGTTTCCACAGCCGTTATTGCTGAGAAAACTGCCGTTTCCACCGCAGCAGCAAAGCAATAACAGGATCCAGATGATGTTTGAGCAGCCGCTTGAGCTATCACATCCGCATCCGCAGTTTGTAGCAGCTAAATCACTCATGTTGAAATCCTCCGTTGATTTGATTTATTTATAGTACATCGTATGAGGAGTGCCTGTCTGTGTTTCCGAAAAAGATAAAAAAGTTTGAATCCCGCGGAAATTCCCGTGCAGGATTTGCACGGTATGAAAAAGTGTGATATAGTACATATAATTGTGGGCTTTCGCAGATGTTTGGCACAATAACAGAATAAAAGCAAAAGGAAGGACAAGACGATGGAAAAAATCAAAATGACGACTCCGCTTGTAGAGATGGATGGAGATGAAATGACCCGCATCCTTTGGAAAATGATCAAGGATGAACTGCTGACTCCGTTTATAGATCTAAAGACCGAATATTATGATCTGGGATTAAAGTACCGGAATGAAACAAATGATCAGGTGACGGTGGATTCTGCCAATGCGACCAAAAAGTACGGTGTTGCCGTTAAGTGTGCGACCATCACACCGAATGCTGCACGCGTGAAGGAATATGATCTGAAGGAAATGTGGAAAAGTCCGAATGGAACGATCCGTGCAATTTTAGACGGCACGGTATTCCGTACACCGATACAGGTGAAGGGTATCGAGCCTTGCGTGAAAAATTGGAAAAAACCGATCACGATCGCAAGACACGCTTATGGAGATGTGTATAAGTCCGTAGAATATAAGGTTCCTGCTGCCGGAAAGGCAGAGCTGGTGTTCACCGGTGCAGACGGTACTGAGGAGCGCATCACGATCCATGAATTTACCGGTGCAGGCGTGATACAGGGACAGCATAACGTGAATGAGTCCATCGAGAGCTTTGCGCGGAGCTGCTTCAACTACGCGTTGGACGTAAAGCAGGATCTGTGGTTCGCAACCAAGGACACGATCTCAAAAAAATATGACCATACCTTTAAGGATATCTTTCAGGAGATCTTTGATACAGAGTTCAAGGAAAAATTTGATGCCGCAGGCATTACCTATTTTTACACGTTGATCGATGATGCCGTGGCGCGCGTGATGAAATCTGAGGGCGGCTT
>CAZERX010000219.1:0-2529 GCA_964515045.1 uncultured Eubacterium sp. | reverse complement strand
GTGAGTGAAAATATCCGCGTGCGCTCCATCGTCGGAAACTTTTTGGAGCACAGCCGCATTTTCTATTTTTATAACAACGGAAATGAGGAGATCTACATGGGAAGTGCGGACTGGATGCCGCGGAATTTAGACCGCCGTGTGGAGATCATTTTCCCTGTGCTGGATGCGTCGCTGCGTGAGCAGGTGCGGCACATTTTGCAGTTGGAGCTTCTGGACAATACCAAGGCGCATCTGATGCAGCCGGATGGCAGCTATGTCAAGCAGGATAAGCGCGGACGTGTGCTGGTCAATTCCCAGCAGTTGTTCTGTGATGAGGCAGTCGCAGCCGTTCCGCCCGCAGAGAGCATCATGGCAAATCATGTATTTATTCCGGCTGAGCCGAAAGAAAGCTGATAAAAAACGAAAGAAAAATGGGAGTTTACAAATGAGCAAAATTCTATTTTCTGATCTGGACGGCACGCTGCTGTGTAACGACAAGACCGTATCCGAAAAAAATGCAGCAGCGATCCGTGCGATGACTGCGGCAGGACATTCCTTTGTCATTGCGACCGGCAGACCGTTCGAGAGTGCCATACGGATATCGGATGCACTCGGACTGGATACGGAGGGGTGCTACATGGTGTCCTACAATGGCGGACATGTGTATGACTGCTGCCGCCGACAGGTGCTGTACAGCAGTCAGCTCACGATGCAGACCGTGCGTGAGCTTTTCGCGCGTGCGGATGCCGCAGGGCTGTATGTGCATACCTATCAGAATGGGGAAATATTGACAAAGAGTGATGCGCCGGAGCTGTCGTGGTATGCCGCGCGCACCAATCTGACACCGCATCCGTGCGGAGATGTCATGGAGTATCTGACGGATGAGCCGTACAAGGCGATCGTCATCCATCTGAACGATCACGAGCGGCTGGAGCGTTTTCGGAGAGAGCAGGAGACGTGGGCGGACGGAAAATGCCGCATGATCTTTTCAAATCCGAAGTATTTAGAGGTCGTTCCGGTCGGCATTTCCAAGCAGAAGGGCATCCGTTTTCTGGCAGACCGGCTTGGTGTGACCGCAGCGGATACGATCGCGGTCGGTGATGAAACGAATGATATGGAGATGATCGAAGCGGCGGGAGTCGGTGTTGCCGTCCGCAATGCGAATCCGGCGGTCAGAGAGATCGCGGATTACGTTACGGAAGCGAGCAATAATGAGGATGCCATCGCAGAGGTGATCCGGCAATTCGGTCTGCTGTAGCTTTGACAGCAGACCGAATTGTCGTTTTAAGCAGTTTTTTTATTCTGATCCCATGGGCTGCGCCGGTAAAAGATGAGTGAGAGCATTGTGCCCGCACACCAGCCGAACGGCCATGCGCACCAGATACCGTTTGAGCCGAGCGCAGTTTTTGACAGAACATATGCGAGTGCGACACGCAAGATCAGATCCGTAAAGGTCGCGATCATAAACTGGGACATTTTTCCCGCACCGCGCAGGATGCCGTCAGCGACCAGCTTCGCCGATACCACAAAATAAAACGGTGACAGGATGCGAAGGTATATGATTCCGGTCTGCATTGCGAGTGCGGTCGGCTCTTCAAGAAATAACCGGAGCACCAGCGAGCTGCCAAAGAAATATAGTAGTGACAGCGGCAGGCAGAGCAGCCAGACCATTTTGATGCCGGCACGAAAGCCGTCGCGGATACGAGGCAGCTTGTTCGCGCCGATATTCTGCGCTGTATAATTGGAAATGCCGTTGCCGAGCGTCGTGAACGACGTGATGACGAGATTGTTCAGCTTGACGGCGGCGGAATAACCCGCCATGACCGGCGCACCGAAGCCGTTTATGATGCTCTGGATCATGATATTTCCGATCGAAACAAAGCTCTGCTGCAGCGTGCTCGGTACGGCGATCGTTACGATCTGCCGAAGGATGCTGCCGTCAAAGACTGCGGCTTTTCTTTTGCAATCGATCTTTTTAAGTCTTAAAAATACGACCGTCAGTGCAAGGATACAACTGATCCCCTGACAGAGAAAGGTCGCCCATGCGACACCTGCGACACCCATCTGAAAGACGGTGACGAACCAGATATCAACGGCGATATTTGCCAGAGACGATACCATCAGAAAATAAAACGGTGTTTTGGAATCGCCCAGTGCGGAAAAGATTCCGGTCGCCACATTATAGAAAAAGACGAACGGCAGACCCCATACATAAATGTCCAGATACAGCTTGGAATCCGCGAAAACCTCCTGCGGCGTGCGGATGAGCGAGAGCAGCAGATCGGAGCCTGCGATACCGACGATCATCAGCACCAGACAGACCGCGCCGGTAAAGATACATGCCGTAGATATCGCTGTTTTCATTCCGGTATAGTCCTTTGCACCGAACAGCTTGGAAACGATGACGGAGCAGCCCATATTGCAGCCAAACGCGAACGCGATAAAAATGAGCGTGATCTCATAGCTGTTGCCGACGGCAGCCAAGGCGTTCTCGCCGATAAATTTTCCTGCAACGAGACTGTCCGCAATGTTGTAGAGCTGCTGGAAAAT
>CAZERX010000218.1:990-2531 GCA_964515045.1 uncultured Eubacterium sp. | reverse complement strand
CATCCGTGCCGGAGCAGACAGAAAACGCCGATGCGACCGCCGATGTGCAGGTGTCGTCTGAGACGGATGATCCCGATGCGGCAGAGGACGTGATACCGGAGCAGGAAGCAGACACGGCGGAGGAAGAACCGGAGCAGGAAGCCGGTGCAGAACCGATGGATCTCGCAGTGTTCGTAAACGGTGATCTTGTCGTTATGCACGGCAAGCCGGAATATGTGTTCATTGATGTGTTTGATTACATCGACTTTGACCTGTCGGATTCGAGAGGTCGGGCGATCATCACCAAGGTCAATGACAAGAATGCATTTTATACGCAGACCCTGCAGGAGGGTGACGAGGTCATCATCTGCTGGGCGGAAAGCTGAGGCGGCAGCGATGAGATTATGTAGTATAGCGAGCGGCAGCAGCGGCAACTGTATCCTGATCGGTTCGGAGCAGAGCCACATCCTGATCGATGCCGGTATCAGCGGAAAAAGGATCCGTGAGGGCACGGATGCACTTGGTATCAAGCCGGAGGAGCTGAGCGGGATCTTTGTGACACATGAGCATATGGATCACATACAGGGGCTTGGCGTGATGGCGCGGCGGCACGGACTGCCGATTTATGCAACTGCAAAAACCTTGGACGCGATCCGTGAAAACCGGACGATCGGCACGATCGACGAGGGACTGCTCCATGCGGTCTGTCCGGATGAACCGCTGATGATCGGAGACCTTTCCGTGGAGCCGATCCGTGTTTCCCATGATGCGGCAGATCCGGTCATGTATGTGGTGCGTCACGAGGATCAGTCGGCAGCAGTCGTGACGGATCTTGGAACATACGATCAATATCTGATTGACAAATTGCAGGGGATTCATGTATTGTTGTTAGAAGCGAATCATGACGTGCGGATGTTAGAGATGGGAACCTATCCGTATCCGTTAAAGCAGCGGATCCTCAGTGAGCGGGGGCATCTGTCCAATGAGACGAGCGGGAGATTTCTCGGAGAACTCCTGCATGACGGAACGAAGGCTGTCGTGCTCGGACATCTGTCCAAGGAAAATAATTATGAAAAGCTCGCCTATGAAACGGTGCGTCTGGAGGTGACGCTGGGGGATAATCCGTACAGCGGATCGGATTTTCCGATCTATGTCGCAAGGCGCGAGCAGCCGTCCGACTGCATCTGCTGGTAGCAGGCATAGTGCGGGCAGAAAAAGAGATACTATTTGGGAGGAAAAAAGAATGGATAATGCAAATAACAAGGCGATCATCACGGTATTGGGACATGATACCGTCGGCATCATCGCAAAGGTATGTACCTATCTGGCGGATAACGGTATCAATGTGCTGGATATCTCGCAGACGATCGTATCCGGCTACTTTAACATGATGATGATCGTGGACATGACCGGAGCAAAGACACCTTTTTCAGAGTGTGCGGCAGCACTGGATGCGCTCGGTGAGCAGATCGGCGTGGCAATCAAGTGTCAGAAAACAGAAATTTTTGAGAAAATGCACCGTATATAAGATGCGAAAAAAGGAGATACTACATGATTAACAT
>CAZERX010000218.1:0-980 GCA_964515045.1 uncultured Eubacterium sp. | reverse complement strand
CAACAAGATGATCGAGCAGGAAAATCTGGATGTCCGGACAATCACGCTCGGCATCAGTCTGATGGACTGCATCACGTCAGATCTGGAAACGCTCAATCAGAATATTTATGACAAGATCACGACGACCGCAAAGGATCTCGTTGCCGTTGGTGAGCAGATCGAGAAGGAATACTGTATCCCGATCGTAAACAAGCGGATCTCCGTTACACCGATCGCGCTGGTCGGTTCGGCAGCGTGCAAAACACCGGAGGATTTTGTGACGATCGCAAAGACGCTCGACCGTGCGGCAAAGCAGGTCGGCGTGAATTTTCTTGGCGGTTATTCGGCACTGGTCGGCAAAGGCATGACGCGCGGAGAGGAGCTTTTGATCCGTTCCATCCCGCAGGCACTGGCAGAGACTTCTCTGGTGTGCAGCTCCGTCAATGTCGGCTCGACCAAGACCGGCATCAATATGGATGCCGTGCGTCTGATGGGTGAAATGATCAAAGAGACCGCAGAGGTGACGAAGGATGCAGACGTAAACGGCTGTGCCAAGCTCGTTGTGTTCTGCAACGCGCCGGACGATAATCCGTTCATGGCGGGTGCATTCCACGGAGTGACCGAAACCGATGCGATCATCAATGTCGGAGTCAGCGGACCGGGCGTGATGCGAAAGGCATTGGAGAGCGTGCGCGGTGAGAATTTTGAGGTGCTCTGTGAGACGATCAAAAAGACTGCGTTCAAGATCACGAGAGTCGGTCAGCTTGTGGCGCAGGAGGCATCCCGCCGCTTAGAGATCCCGTTTGGCATCATTGATCTGTCACTGGCACCGACACCGGCGATCGGAGACAGCGTTGCTGACATTTTACAGGAGATCGGTCTGGAATATGCCGGTGCACCGGGAACGACGGCGGCACTCGCCATGCTGAACGATCAGGTAAAAAAGGGCGGTGTCATGGCATCTTCGTATGTCGGAGGACTGAGCGGAGCCTTTATTCCGG
>CAZERX010000217.1:0-2559 GCA_964515045.1 uncultured Eubacterium sp. | reverse complement strand
TCCTCGCCAAGCTCCTCTAGGATCTCGGTTCCGCTCGCCGCCTTATTTCCAATGATCGGTCTGCCGCAGCGCCGCGACAGCTCGTCGATCAGCTCCTTTGGAAAACCGGTATCCGTAAATGTGACAAACGGCGTTTTGGTTTCCAGTCCCATCATTTCCCAATGACCGGTCATGGTATCCTTGCCGTCGCTCCGTTCATTCATCGCCATATAATAGCCCGCCGGTGCTTCTGCCGGAGAGAGATTTTTCATCGGCTTTAGGTTCACCAGTCCGAGCCGACGCAGGTTCGGCAGATCAAACGGTTCGCCTGCGTCTGCCATGCGCTCTGCGATGTGTCCCAGCGTATCTGCTCCTGCATCACCGAAATCGGCTGCATCTGCCATCGCTCCCATGCCGACGGAATCCATGACGATCGTAAAGATCCGTCTGTATTGATATTCGCTCACGATATGCTCCTTTTTCTACTCGCCTGCTTTGACGAGCTTTACGATACGGCTCGTACCGAGCCGGTCTGCTCCAAGCTCCATAAAACGCTCTGCATCAGACAGGCTGCTGATGCCGCCTGCTGCCTTTATTTTTACACCCGCGCCCACATGCGCCGCAAAAAGTGAAATGTCTGAAAAGGTCGCGCCTGCGGTCGAAAAGCCGGTCGAGGTCTTGATATAATCCGCGCCGGAATCGCTCACAAGCTCACACATTTTGATCTTTTCCTCATCGGTGAGCAGGCAGGTCTCAATGATGACCTTTAAGATCTTTCCCTCACATGCCTGCCGGATCTCCTTGATCTCATTTAACACATAATCATAGTTTTTTTCCTTTAGCATCCCGATATTGATGACCATGTCGATCTCATCCGCGCCGTTTGCGACCGCGTCCTTTGTCTCGAACACCTTGCTCGCCGTCGTGTGGTTGCCATTCGGGAAACCGATCACGGTACACACCGGTATGCGTCCCTGCATGTATTCCGCTGCCTGTCTGACGTAGCAGGGCGGGATACAGACGGATGCGGTATGATAGTGCATCGCGTCGTCGCAGAGCGCGCGGATCTCCTCCCATGTGCTGTTCTGCAGCAGCAGGGTGTGATCGCAGTCTGCTAGGATCTCATCGATTGTTTTTGACATTTGTATTTCCTCCATCTTGATTTCAATTTCGAGATTACGGCTCAGGTCATGTGCGGTCAGGACGCGCAGGCACGCTCCCGCTTAGGACTTTCCTAACGTCGCAGGTCCAAAGCCGTATGGCAGCAGCTCTCCGAGCGTCTGTGTGCGTGCGACCCCGTCCTTTGTGCCGAGGATCACCGTAAAGCTGTCCGGCTCGCAAAATTCCATCATCACCTGACGGCAGACTCCGCACGGCGCACAAGGCTCCTCCGGCTCCTGCCCTGCTGTTCCTCCGACGATCGCGATCGCACGAAATTCACGTTTTCCCTCGCTGACCGCTTTGAAAAAGGCTACGCGCTCTGCACAGCAGGTCGGCGAATATGCCGCATTTTCAATGTTGCAGCCCTCGTACACCGTTCCGTCGGATGCGAGCAGTGCCGCACCGACCGCCCAATGGGAATACGGCGTGTATGCCTGCAGCCTTGCGCGAAGCGCATGCTCGACCAGCTCTTTTGCCATTGTTTCCGTATCCATATCCGGCTCCATCATAAAAAGCATACCCTCTTTTCTCAGATTTCATCGCTCCTGTGCAGGATTTGCCCCATCTTTTCCGATCAGTCCGCGCAGTGCCTCCACCGCGACCGTGATCGCAAGCTCCGTATCGTGCACCTGCGCATTGGGAAGTCCCTTTTTTTCACGCTCCTGATTCGCCACAACGAGGAAGCACGATGCCACCCGCACGCGAAGGAAGCTGCCCGCGATAAAGAGTGCCGCCGACTCCATTTCGGAAGCCAGACAACCCATCCGAAGCCACGCCTGCCACTTGTTTTCCAGCTCATAGCTCACCGGCATCACCTCCGGCTCATGCTGCCCGAAAAAGGAATCCTTGCACTGCACGACACCGACATGATGCGGGATATCCAGCTTTTCCGCTGCCGCGATCAGCGCATTCATCGCCGTTACATCCGGCACGGCGGGATATTCGATCGGTGCATATTCACGGCTTGTGCCCTCCATACGGATCGCACCGTTTGCGATCACAATGTCGCCGCCGCACACCTGCTCCTGCATACCGCCGCAGGTACCGACACGGATAAACGTATCCGCGCCTACCTTTGACAGCTCCTCGATCGCGATCGCGGCAGACGGACCGCCGATACCTGTCGATGTAACACTTACAGGCACCCCATTCAGGGTGCCTGTATAAGTCACATATTCTCTGCTGTCTGCTACCAGACGCGCATCATCAAAATGCGCTGCTATTTTTTCACAGCGTTTCGGATCACCCGGCAGGATCACATACCTGCCGACATCACCGACACCTACCTGTGTATGATACTGTTTTCCGGAACCTTCCGTATAATCAACCATACGCCACCTCCATCGCCATCCACGACTGCATCCGCAGTGTCTGACATATGTTAAAGTATAGTATGATTTTTCGATAAATACAAGTTCT
>CAZERX010000216.1:0-2571 GCA_964515045.1 uncultured Eubacterium sp. | reverse complement strand
TCAAGCACCGTTTCGCCCGAAAGCTCCCGATGCGAAAAGCCTGCCCGACCGATCACGGTTTCTGAATCTCTGTCGCAGATGAGCCACATGCCGTAGCCATAGAAGCCGTACATATGCGTGATATAGTCGCGCAGTGCCGCTTCCTCCTCAGCGCGCGCGGACAAGGGCTTCAGATAGTCGGTAACATGCGCACCGCCGTAAAGCTCATACAGTGCATCGAGGTCTGACATCGTCTGCTCGCGGAGCAGTGTACGCTCCGTCCGAAGGATCAGCCACGGCAGTCCCTGCGCACGCCGCGCGATGCGCTCTAAAAAAGCGGCATCCACCTCATGGAAGCCTAACACAAGCATGTCCGCGGTACGCGTACAGCCGCCTGCGGATGCCCTGCAAAGCTCCCCAAAGCCAACAGTCGCGGCGCTCGTATCTGCCGCCAGCGCGAGCGTCTGAGCCGTACCGGCGAGCAGCAGCGTCTGATCGGGTACCGGCGAAGCGGCGGAAATAACGGCTGTCCGGCCGGCGTGCTCCCGCTCCCACGCATCCAGCTCGATAAGGCAAACGCCCGCTTCGGATAACTCCGAAAGCAGGCGTTGTAATTCGGGATCTGCCGCCTCGCACGCGCGATAGCAGACGCAGCGCAGGCTGCGTGTTCCGATCTCTAGCATTTTTCCGGTTCGGGATAATCCACACCAAAGGTGTCTACCGTCACCTTTGCCATGCGCTGTTCCTCCATCGGGCGGTCGGAATAATCCGTGCGCACGTGCGCGATCCGGTCAACCACATCAAGACCTTCGGTCAGCTTGCCGAATGCCGCATACGCTCCGTCCAGATGCGGGCTGGTCTCATGCATGATGAAAAACTGGCTTCCGGCTGAGTCGGGTGCCATCGTGCGCGCCATGGACAGCACGCCCGCGGTGTGCTTTAAGTCATTTTGGAAGCCGTTCTGTGTGAACTCTCCCCGAATGGAATAGTCGGGGCCGCCCATGCCGGTCCCATCCGGATCTCCGCCCTGTATCATAAAGCCGGGGATCACGCGATGAAAGATCACGCCGTCATAAAAGCCCTTTTTGATCAGACTGATAAAATTGTTGACTGTATTCGGTGCGATCTCAGGATACAGCTCTGCCTTCATCACAGCGCCGTCTGCCATTTCGATCGTCACGATCGGATTCTGATTTGCCATTGTTTTTCTCCTTTTTATCCTTATGCTTCCTCTACCGTCACGGTCATCTTGTCCAGATGCCAGATATCATCGACATACTCCTGTATCGTGCGGTCAGATGAGAATTTTCCTGCGTGCGCGGTGTTTAAGATCGCCATGCGCGCCCACTTTTTCTCATCTGCATACAGTGCAGAGATCTTTTTCTGCGCCTGCTCGTAGGAGCGGAAATCTGCCAGTGTAAAATAGGTGTCCGCGTACTGCGTGCACTGCGTATTCAGCAGTGAATTGTAAAGATCGCGGAACAGCTCCGTATCGTTGCCGGAATAAAAGCCGTTGATGAGCTGCATCAGCACCTGACGGATCTGCGGATCGTTGTTAAAGATCTGCATCGGATCGTAATCACGCGCCTTTTCGTGCGCGATGACCTCATCCGCACTCATACCAAAGATCACGATATTTTCCTCGCCGACTTCCTCGACCATCTCAACGTTTGCACCGTCCATCGTACCGATGGTGATGGCTCCGTTCAGCATATATTTCATATTTCCGGTACCGGAGGCTTCTTTACTTGCCGTAGAGATCTGCTCGGACACATCCGCGCCGCTCGTGATGATCTCTGCATTCGATACGCAGTAATCCTCGATAAATACGACCTTGATCTTTCCATTGATGGATGCGTCGTTGTTGATCACGTTCGCCACGTTATTGATGAGCTTGATCGTGAGCTTGGCGTTCTTATAACCGGCTGCTGCCTTTGCTCCGAAAATAAATGTTCTCGGATAGAACTCCATATCCGGATGCTCCTTGATCTCATTGTACAGATACATCACGTGTAAAATGTTAAGGAGCTGGCGCTTGTACTCATGCAGACGCTTCGTCTGGCAGTCAAAGATCGAACGCGGGTTGATCTCAATGCCGTTGTGCTCCTTGATATAAGCAGCCAGACGCAGCTTGTTCTGATACTTGATGTTCATAAACTCTGCCTGTGCCTTTTCATCGTCCGCATATACCGCCAGACGCTCCAGATGACTGAGATCCGTGATCCAGTCACTTCCGATGCGGCTGCTGATCCAGTCAGCGAGCAGCGGGTTCGCATGGAGCAGGAAACGGCGCTGTGTGATGCCGTTCGTCTTATTATTAAACTTCTCAGGGAACATCTGGTAAAACTCCCTAAGCTCCTGATTTTTCAAGATCTCCGTGTGCAGTCTTGCCACACCGTTGACGGAATATCCGGCTGCGATCGCAAGATGCGCCATCTTGACCTTGCCGTCATATACGATCGCCATTTTCTCTACCATGTGATGATCGCCGGGGAAGCTCGCCTGTATCTGTAAAATGAAACGGCGGTTGATCTCCTCTACGATCTGATAGACACGGGGCAGCAGACGTGAAAAGATCTCGATCGGCCATTT
>CAZERX010000215.1:0-2590 GCA_964515045.1 uncultured Eubacterium sp. | reverse complement strand
ACTGAAAGGCAGGCAGACCGTATTGATCGTGACGCATGATCCGGAGCTGATCCGCCGGTGCTGCAGTCATATCCTTTTGATTCGGGATGGGAATGCCTTTTTGCAGTAAAACCGGTTTGCTTTTAGGATAAAAAATAGGGCACACGCTTGTTGACAAATCAACAGGCGTGTGTTATATTTTTGCTTGTTGAAATATCAACAAAAGAAAAAAGGAGAGATCGGATGAACGAAAGATTTGAAACGTTTACCATACTGATCAACCGGATCAGCCGGAACATCCGAAGGATCCAGAATCGGGAAATGGCTGCCTATCATTTGAGAAGCGCACATATTTCGTGCCTGTATTATCTGTATACGATGGGGAGCATGACCGCTTCCAAGCTGTGCGAGCAGTGCGAGGAGGACAAGGCGACGGTTTCGCGTGCGCTTGATCATCTGGAGAAAAACGGATACCTGACCTGTGAGACGCAGAACGCGAAGCGCTACAAGAGTCCGCTCGTTCTGACAGAAAAGGGGATGGAGGCAGGCAGATATATGACAGAAAAGCTCTATGAGGTGCTGGCAGAATCTGACAGCGGGATGACCGTGGAGGAGCTGACCGCTTTTTATAAAAGCCTGTCCGTGATCAGCAGCAATTTAGAGACCATCGCAAAAAGGAAATCGTGAAAAGAGAGGGGAAAATTATGAACACACACATTATCGTAGACTCAACCGCAGACCTGTTCTCAAAGTATAGGGAGCGCGTGCAGGTGATCCCGCTGACCGTACATTTCGGCGAGGAGGAATATTTAGACGGCGTTACGATCGACCACCAGACCTTTTATCAAAAGCTCGTTGAAAGCGATACACTTCCGACGACCTCACAGGCGACTCCGAATGATTTTATGAAAACCTTTGAGCAGATAAAGGCTGCCGGAGACAGTGCCGTTGTCATCACATTGTCTGAAAAGCTCTCCGGTACTTATCAGAGTGCGATGATCGCTGCGCAGGAATATGACAATATCTATGTTGTGGACAGCGGAAATGTTGCGGTCGGAAGCGGTGTGCTGACCGAGCTGGCGGTTCGTTATCTGGACGAGGGGCTGGATGCGCAGGCGATCGCCGAACGGCTGAACCGTGAAAAGGAAAAGGTCATAATCGTTGCACTGGTGGATACGCTCGAATATCTGAAAAAGGGCGGACGCGTTTCCAAAACTGCTGCATTTGCAGGTGCAGTGCTGAACATCAAGCCGGTATTGGCTGTCGTTGATGGCGTGATAGAGGTTTTTGGAAAGGCGCGCGGAGTGAAAATGGGAAATACCATGATGGCGCAGGAGATCGAAAAAGAGGGCGGCATTGATTTTTCCAAGCCCGTACTGTTCGGATATACCGGTGTATCGGATGAACCGTTACAAAAATACATTGAGGACAGCAGACCGATCTGGGAGGGAAAGCTGGACACGCCGGAATACACGACGATGGGAAGCGTGATCGGAACACACGCAGGTCCGGGTGCGATCGCAGTGGCGTTTTTTAAGAAATAATTCAATAAAACCGTATGACAAGATCGTCTGCGGTTTTATTTTTTAATATTTGCCTATTGACGCACTGGGTAAATAGGTGTATAGTATCCTCATCGAAACAAAAGGTCAGGAGAATAAGAACATGAGTGATAAAAAATACAGATTTGAAACCTTACAGCTACACGTCGGACAGGAGAAGCCGGATCCCGTGACCGGAGCGCGCGCCGTTCCGATCTATCAGACGACTTCTTATGTATTCGACAATTCGGCACATGCGGCGGCGCGGTTCGGACTGACGGATGCAGGAAATATCTACGGCAGACTGACCAACAGCACGCAGGAGGTGTTCGAGCAGCGCATCGCAGCGCTGGAGGGCGGCGTGGCGGCACTCGCGGTAGCTTCCGGTGCGGCAGCAATTTCTTATACGATACAGGCATTGGCGCAGAATGGAGATCATATTGTATCGCAGAAAACGATCTACGGCGGCAGCTACAATCTGCTGGCACATACGCTCCCGCAGTACGGCATCCGGACGACCTTTGTGGATGCACATGATCTGACGGAGCTGGAGCAGGCAATACAAGAAAACACGAAAGCCGTTTATCTTGAGACCATCGGCAATCCGAACGCGGACATTCCGGACATTGAGGCGGTCGCAGCCATCGCACACCGGCATGGCATACCGCTCGTGATCGACAACACGTTCGGCACACCGTATCTGATCCGTCCGATCGAGCATGGAGCAGACATTGTCGTGCATTCTGCAACGAAGTTCATCGGCGGACACGGAACGACGCTCGGTGGCATCATCGTAGATTCCGGTCGCTTTGACTGGAAGGCAGGCGGTAAGCATCCGGCGATCTCTGAGCCGAATCCGAGTTATCACGGCGTATCGTTCGTAGATGCGGCGGGAGCAGCGGCTTTTGTGACTTATATCCGTGCGATCTTGCTGCGCGATACCGGCGCGACACTGTCACCGTTCAACGCGTTCCTGCTGCTGCAGGGTGTGGAAACGCTGTCGCTGCGTCTTGACCGGCATGTAGAAAATACGAAAAAGGTCGTGGAATTTCTGACAGCACATCCGCAGG
>CAZERX010000214.1:0-2610 GCA_964515045.1 uncultured Eubacterium sp. | reverse complement strand
AAACACCGATCAACGCATCTAACATTGCCGGATTCTCAAAAAGATTTTTATTTTTCGCGAGACGGTCTGCCTCTGCCGCGCCGTCAAGGAACTGCGCAAATACCTCCGGTCCGAACGCCAGTGATAAAACGGCTCCGCCGACTGCTGAGGTTGAGGAATAGCGTCCTCCGATATAATCATCCATGAAAAATGCCGCAAGATAATCATCACTCTTTGCGAGCGGTGAGGTCTCACTCGTAACTGCTACCATATGATCGGACGGGTTCAGTCCGGCATTCTGCAGGGCATCCTTTACAAAGGATTCATTGGTCAGTGTCTCTAAGGTCGTTCCGGACTTTGACACCAGTACAAAAAGTGCATGTGCGACATCCGTTGCATTCAGTACGGCAGCCGCATCATCCGGATCTACGTTGCTGATGAACCTTGCTTCCATCTTAAAGGTGTTATTTTTCTTTGCCCAGTTCTCCAGTGCGAGATACATTGCGCGGGGGCCGAGGTCACTGCCGCCGATACCGATCTGTACGACAGTCGTAAACTTCTCACCTGCTGCGTTTGTGATCTTTCCTGCGTGTACATCGTTCGCAAACTGTGCGATCTTTTCCTGCTGTGCGAGATAAAATGCACGCTTGTCCACGCCGTCTGCATTTACGGCATCACCGAGCTGTCCGCGTGTCAGATGGTGAAGCACCAGACGCTGTTCTCCGGTATTGATGACTGCGCCGTTATACAGCTCCTTAAATTTATCTGCAAGCTGTGCTTCCTCTGCGAGTGCTGCCAGTGCCTGCAGGGTCGCATCATCGACTGCCTTTGTCGCATAATGATAGGTCATGCCTGCTGCCATCGGCGCGCTGTATTTCTTTACGCGCTGTGCGCCGTTCTCACCGCTCATCACCTCGGCAAGTGCTACCGGTGCGGTCTTTTTCAGTGCATCGTAGCTTTTCAGTGTATCCAGATTTTTCCAAGTAACCATTTATGTTTCCTCCTTTTGCCTCTCTCATTCCCAAAATCCACGTTATTATACTATTTTTTTTATCCGTATTCAAGCCCTGTCTGCGATTCTTGGCGTGTTTCTTATCTGTTTCTTACCTGTTCTTCACCTTTAAGGTGCGCAGATATGCTTTCTGCTCTGCCGTGATGCGGTAACTCTCACATGCTTTCTGAATGGTCTTATTATGCACCCACGGCGAAAAACGGTGCTCCTCCAGATAAACGACCGCATGCTCCCACTGCTTTGCGAGCGCCGTTGCAAAATACCACGCGATCATCATGTTTACATAGTATTCCTCGGACTGCACGCCTGCGACAAGCTCCATCAGACCTGCATCTGCCGCATCGTCAAGATACAGCCGCATCAGAAGTCCGATGCCGTAGCGCACGGTGTAGGTTTCCTTGGATGCCAGCCATTTTCTGATCGGTGTCAAAAGCTCCTGCCGGTGCGCGTCAAAGCATTTCGGCGCAGGCACGTCGCAGACTGCCCAGTTGTCTATATATGGTAAAAACTCCGTGACTGCCGCAAGGCACTGCTCATAATCCCGCATCCGCGTGATGAGGAGCATATGCAGCAGGTTTTCCTCATAATACCGGTGCGGAAGCTCCGTTAAAAATGCTGCCGCATCCTCCGTGCGTCCGAATTTTTGTGCAAATTTCCGAAGCTGCGGCAGACGGATACCGATCATGGTTTCTTTTTCTATATTCGGGATCAGTCCGCTGTTAAATTCGCGGTACGGCAGATCCTGCATGGCAAAAAGCTCCTGCCGCCACAGCTCCTGCTCGTAGCAGTCGAAGGGCTGGTCGTACAGCGCACATTCCCCGACCTTTGCAAACCCCAGATGCGCATACGAGCGCACGGCTTTCGTATTGTTCCGGTTGACGAGGTAATGGATGCTCTTTTTGCCGCGCCGCGCCAGCTCGTCCATGGAAAAACGTATCATCTGACGCGCCAGTCCCTGATCCTGACAGTCCGGATGTACGGCAAGCCTTGACACTTCTCCGGCGGGCTGCAGCTCCTTCGTCCAGCAGTCCAGCGCCTCCACCTCTTCATCCTGATCCAGTGAGATCGCTGCCACGATCTCCCCTGCTTCATTTTTCATCACAAACAGTGCGTCGCGTGACAGGTCAAACGCTATCGTATCCTTTTCCGGATAGTTTTCGTTCCACGGACAGAACGGTCGTCCGAGCTGCATCTTGTACAGCCGCAGGATCTCGTCTGCGTCTGCGGGCACTGCCGCCGTGATGTGATAGGGTGTCTGTCCGATCGTTAGTTTCCATTCCATGATGCAGTTCTCCTCATTTATGTAATTGGTGATTGGTTTCCCATGTACGCTGTGGCTCTGGTCATGTGGACACATGTGCCGCCGGCACGCTCCCGCTAGATTGTCGCTGGCAGTGGTACATAAGCGACCACAGGACGGTCGCTAAGTACCAGCCGCTCCAAACTGCCTGCGGGCACATCGTGTTCCACATTCCCTGACCACGTTACGAACGTGACATGCTGCCACCATTTCGTACCATGCAGGATATGTTCATACCGTCCGACAGGCAGTCAGTCCGCCAGCTCCGTGCAGCGCCATATTCCAAGCAGCCGCGACTTTTGTGCCGCGTCCGTGCGAG
>CAZERX010000213.1:0-2614 GCA_964515045.1 uncultured Eubacterium sp. | reverse complement strand
CAAACCGTACTTAGTTGACTAGCTTTTGATGAGCTTCAACAGCATGCCGTCACCCGTTGGGTGACGGCTTTTTTTCCTTTATTTCCGATTACCCCTCGATGTCGATGCGCTCGACCGTGTCGATCGCGGTCTGCATCAGCTCGTCGATTTTTTCCGTCAGATGCGTTTCCGACTTGTGGATGGACTTTAAGTTCGGCTTCGTGACCGGATGCTTTGCGACAAAGATCGTACAGCAGTCCTCATACGGCAGGATCGAGGTCTCGTAAGCGTCGATCCTTTCAGAAATGTCGATGATCTCCTGCTTGTCAAAGCCGATCAGCGGACGGTAGACCGGAAGGGTGCACACCTCGTTCGTACATGCGAGCGAGGGCATGGTCTGACTCGCCACCTGTCCGATGCTCTCTCCGGTAATGAGTCCGAGACAGCCAGATTCCTGTGCAAAATGCTCCGCGAGCTTCATCATATAGCGGCGCATGATGATCGTAAGCTGGTCATGCGGACATTTTTCATAAATATAGAGCTGGATGTCCGTAAAATTCACAACGTTCAGACGGATGGAGCCGCTGTAGCGTGCCACGATCCGTGCAAGATCCACGACCTTCTGCTTGGCGCGCTCTGAGGTATACGGCGGCGCATGAAAATAAGTCGCCTCCAGACGCACACCGCGCTTTGCGATCATATAGCCTGCCACCGGACTGTCGATACCGCCGGAGAGCAGCAGCATCGCTTTTCCTGCCGTTCCGACCGGCATTCCACCGAGACCGGCAATCTCCGTCGAATACAGATTGATATGACTCCGGATCTCAACATTGATACTGACATCCGGCTCATGCACATCCACGCGGAGTGTCGGATAGGCTTCTAAGATTTTCTCGCCAAGCGCCGCAGCAAGCTCCATGGATGTCATCGGATAATTTTTTCTGGCACGGCGGGCGTTGACCTTAAAGGTAAACGTCCGATCCGGATAGGCTTCGCCGATATAAGAAACGACTGCCGCCGCGAGCGCATCAAAGCCCTCGTCCTCCAGCCGCACCATCGGGCAGATGCCGACGATACCGAATACCTTTGTCAGCGCGCCGATCAGCTCCTCATAGTCATAGTCGCTCTGCGCTTCGACATACATGCGTCCGCTCTCCTTGCTCACGTGAAATTCTCCGTCCACGCGCCGCACGGCGTTCTGTATCTGCGAAAGCAGGGTGTCCTCAAAGATATGACGGTTTTTTCCCTTGACGGCGATCTCGCCGTATTTGATCAAAAATGCCTGATATTTCATAGCCTGATATTGGTTCTCCTTTTCTAAAATCTGCGGAAACGACGTAGCTGCGGGAGCAGCTCACGAAGCTGCGCCAGTACATGATCGGTTTCCTCCCGCGTGCTGTCTACGGACAGCGAAAACCGCACCGTGGAATCCAGAAGCTCCGGTCTGACCCCGATCGCCTTCAGCGTGCCGGAGATCGCCGGATGATTGGAGGAGCACGCAGAGCCGGTCGATACATAGATTCCACGCTCCTCTAACGCGTGCAGAAGCACCTCCGCACGGATGCCGTCAAAGCTGACGCTCACGATATGCGGTGCCGCCGCATGACCGGATGCGCCGTTTATGGTCGTTCCCTCCAGTGCCGCCATGCCTGCTGCCAGATACTCCCGCAGCTCATACAGGCGGGCGATCTTTTCATCAAAGTCCTGATACAGCCGTTCTGCTGCCGCGCCCAGTCCTGCGATCCCCGCAACATTCTCCGTGCCGGAGCGCATGTTTTTCTGCTGTCCGCCGCCGAGTATCAGCGGCTGCACCTTTGCCCTGTCACGGATGTACAGAAAACCGACACCCTTTGGTCCGTGGATCTTATGTCCGCTGACAGACAGCAGGTCGATACCGACCCGCTTCGGATAAATGCGCAGCTTGCCGAAGGACTGGATCGCATCGACGTGGAACAGCGCGCGCGGACTTTTCTCATGGATCAGCCGTGCGGCTTCCTCCACCGGCTCGATCGTTCCGATCTCATTATTCACATGCATCATGGATACCAGTATCGTATCCTCTCGCAGGCCATCGCGCAGTGCATCGAGCGACACACAGCCGGTCGGATCCACCGGCAGATACGTCACCTCGTAGCCCTGCTCCTCCAGAAAAATGAGCGGATTGTACACGGAAGCGTGTTCGATCGCCGTCGTGATGATATGCTTTCCCGTGCGGCGGTTTGCAAATGCCGCTCCGATCAGTGCGAGATTGTTGCTTTCCGTTCCGCCGGAGGTGAACACCAGCTCCTTCTCCGATACCTTTAGGATCCCCGCGATCTGCGCCGCTGCTTTTTTTATATAGTTTTCTGCCGTCACGCCCCTGCCGTGCAGAGAGGACGGATTGCCGTAGTCCTCCGTCAGCACGTGGACCATCAGCGCGGCTGCTTCTGCATCACAGCGCGTCGTGGCAGAATTATCAAAATATGCTTCCATCTGCTTCCCCTTTCAGCTCCAGTGCCAGCATCAGCATGGACAGTGTCGTGATCGCTGCCGTATCCGTGCGCAGGATGCGTCCGCCCAGTGACAGAACCTGTGCCTGTCCGCGCAGCAGCCCGATCTCATCCTCTGCGATACCACCCTCCGGTCCGATGAAAAC
>CAZERX010000212.1:0-2621 GCA_964515045.1 uncultured Eubacterium sp. | reverse complement strand
GACGTTCTGGAGGCAATGAAGGCTGACTCCGGCATCGACCTTGCAGCATTAAAGGTAGACGGCGGTGCTTCTGCCAATAACCTTCTGATGCAGATGCAGTCTGATATCATTCAGGCTCCGGTCAACCGTCCGGTGTGCGTAGAAACGACCGCTATGGGTGCTGCTTATCTGGCAGGTCTTGCAGTCGGCTACTGGGCAAGCAAAGAGGATGTCATCAAAAACTGGGCGATCGACCGCACCTTTACACCTGAGATCTCTGCTGACGATGCAGGCAAGAAGGTCAAGATGTGGAAGAAGGCTGTAACCTACGCGTTCAACTGGGCAAAGGAGGACTAAGCTCCTGCCCCGTCAAAACGCACCGTTGTGACACCAAAGAAATCCCGTAAATGATAGGAGGAAAAAATATGTTACCTTATATAGCAGAGTTAATCGGAACTTTTATGCTGATCCTTTTAGGTGATGGCGTTGTTGCAAACGTAAACTTAAACAAATCCGGTATGAAGGGCGCAGGCTCGATCCAGATCACATTTGCTTGGGGTCTTGCAGTTATGGTTCCCGCATGTATCTTCGGTGCAGCCTCCGGCGCACACTTCAATCCCGCACTCACGATCGCACTCGCAGCAGAAGGAAGCCTTGCATGGAGCATGGTTCCCGGCTATATCATCGCACAGATGATCGGTGCTTTCCTCGGCGCATGCTGTGTATACGTTCTGTTCAAGGCTCAGTTCGATGCAACTGACGATGCAGGAACCAAGCTCGGCGTATTCTCTACCGGACCGTCCATTCCGAATACTGGACTGAACCTTCTCAGTGAGATCATCGGCACATTTGTACTCGTATTCGCGATCAAGGGCTTTGGAAATGCAGCTCCGGTCGGCGGCGTGAACAACATTTATGTAATGTTCCTGATCGTTTCCATCGGTATGTCCCTCGGTGGACTGACCGGATATGCGATCAACCCCGCCAGAGACTTAGGTCCCCGTCTTGCACATGCGGTATTACCGATCAAGGGCAAAGGCTCCTCAAACTTCGGTTATGGCTGGATCCCCGTAGTCGGACCGATCATCGGCGGCTTACTGGCAGTTGGTTTATACAACATCATCCCTTGGTAATCGTTTCTTTACAAAACTGAATATCTAGCAAGAATGAGAGCCGTGCTAGGAGATACCGGAAACGGTATCCTCCAAAGCGCGGCTTTTTTTAGGAGGTAAACTTATGTATGACGTAGTAATCATCGGCGCAGGCGTGACCGGAAGTGCCAGCGCAAGAGAGCTTTCCCGCTACAGATTAAATATTTGTGTCGTGGACAAGGAGGAGGATGTCTGTGCAGGTACATCCAAGGCAAACAGTGCCATCGTCCACTCCGGTATCGACTGTGCCCCCGGCACACTCATGGCAGAGCTGAATGTCAAAGGAAATGAGCTGATGGAGCCTTTATCAAAGGAATTGGACTTTGCATTCCAGCGGAACGGCTCGCTCATCCTGTGCTTTTCTGAGGAGGATCGTCCGAATCTGGAGGCACTGTACGCACACGCTGAGAAAAACGGTGTGCCCGACTGCCGCATCATCGAAAAAGAGGAGCTTCACCAGATGGAGCCGAACCTTTCCGATGAAGCGATCGCAGCGATCCACTGCCCGACCGGCGGCATCGTCTGTCCGTTCGGCATGAATATCGCAATGGCTGAAAACGCATACACGAACGGTGTCGAGTTCCGCTTCAACACAGCGGTACGAAAGATCCGTAAAACGGACAAGGGCTGGCTGCTCTCTACCAATAACGGTGACATCCTCACAAAGGTTGTCGTAAACGCAGCCGGTGTCAATGCAGACATTTTCCATAATATGGTAAGCGAGGACAAGATCCACATCACACCCCGACGCGGCGAATACTGCCTGCTCGATAAGACTACCGGCGGCTTGGTAAAAAATACCATTTTCCAGCTCCCCGGCAAATACGGCAAGGGCATCCTCGTCACACCGACCGTACACGGCAATACGCTGATCGGTCCGACTGCGGATGACCACGACGACCGCGATGCGACCAACACGACCGCAGACGGTCTCGCGCATGTGATCTCGGCTGCGACAAAGTCCGTACCGAATGTGCCTGTCCGTCAGGTCATCACCTCATTCTCCGGCAACCGCGCGCATGAAGATCATCACGAATTTATCATCAAGGAATTAGAGGACGCACCGTTCTTTGTAGACGCGGCAGGCATCGAGTCTCCGGGGCTTACCAGCTCTCCGGCGATCGGCGTAAAGGTCGCAGGCATCGTTGCAGACCTGTTAAAGCCGGAAAAGAATCCCGATTTCAACGGCACGAGAAAAGGTGTGCTCGATCCGAAATCACTTTCCGAGGAGGAATATGCCGCACTCATCAAGGAACAGCCCGCTTACGGCAACATCATCTGCCGCTGTGAGATGATCACGGAGGGTGAGATCATGGATGCCGTCAACCGCCCGCTCGGCGCGAAATCCTTAGACGGTGTCAAGCGCAGAACGCGCGCCGGAATGGGCAGATGTCAGGCAGGCTTCTGTTCCCCGCGAACGATGGAGATCATTTCCCGCGAGCTTGGCATTTCACAGTTGGAGATCACCAAAAACGGCGGAGCATCCAACAT
>CAZERX010000211.1:0-2622 GCA_964515045.1 uncultured Eubacterium sp. | reverse complement strand
TCGTTGAACTGAACGGAAAACACGCCGTGGCACTGTGTTCCAACGGACAATTTGAAAAGATCCGGAACAACAGCTACTCCATCGGTCAGGAAATACAGTTGCCGGCACAGATGGTACGCTTCCCGAAGCAGACAGCCGTCGCAGCCTGCGCAGCACTGGCGATCACCGCGTGCGGCGGATTCGGCTCTTATACATGGAGCAATCCCATTTCCTACGTCAGTCTGGACATCAATCCTTCTATCGCATATTCTCTGAATGAGTTTAACCGTGTCATATCCATTGATGGTATGAATGAGGAAGGCATCGCGATCGCGGATGAGATCGGCGATTCCGTGAAAAATGCGGACATTACGACCGCACTCACCATTACCGTCGAGCAGTTGTCCACGGATGCGTACATTGACAATGAAAACACGAATTACATGATCATCGGTGTCTACTCTGACAAGGACAAAAAGGCAGATGCGCTGATGACGACTGTTGACGCATTCACGGCAAGCACAACGGAGACCTGTTCGATCACGACGGTCAACGTGTCAAAGGAAACGAAGGAGACCGCGGATTCCTACGGTATCACCGCAGGAAAGATGGAGCTGATCAACGAGATCGCAAATGTTGCCGCCGATCCTGCTGAGGCAGACCCCGCAGCACTCGCAGATCTGACCGTTGCAGAGCTGGAGCAGACGAAGGCAGCCGTTACGACCGGTGCTTCCGTATCGGAAGCCGTCGCAGCAGCAACGCCCGACCATGATACTGACGATGCCGCTCCTGCCGCTGATCCGAACGCCGTTGCTTCCGATGCGAAGCCGTCTGAGACCGCTGACGCGACATCCTCTGACAAGAAGGACAATGAACCGGCGACTGCCGACGCAGCAGCGACCGCAACCTCCGATTCCATCAGTGTTCCGTCTGACGATCCGCAGACACCGGTGCCCGCAGACAGCAGCTCACCTGCTTCCGGTACGACGACCGTATCCGATCCGCCCGCGCCGAGCACGGACAAGAACGGAAACGCATCCTCCGGCAAGAAGGACGATGCGACCACAGGCTCACCCACTAAGGGCGAAACGGTATCCTCTGACAAGAAGGACGAGAGCAGCAGCTCCTCAGATAAAAAGGGTGAATCCTCATCCTCTGAGAAAAAGGACACCGTCACAGAGGACGACAGTCAGCAGACAAACACCGCACCTTCAGATGAATATCTGAATGAAGCGCAGCCCGATGTATGGGATGCCGATATGCAGGACATGATAATCGCAGGCAATATGCTTAGCTAAGCTATTTCCCACATATGTCAAAAAAAGACTTCACCGGAAGTCTTTTTTTGTTGCTACCGTTGCGCTCTGTCTGAAAAAATGATAGGATAGAGAAAACATCACGTTAATTATTTAACAGTTATCAAGGAGGTTTCCTAATGAGCTTTCAGGAAGAATACAAACAGAAGCTGGTGACTGCGGATGAAGCAGTCAAGGTCATCAAATCCGGTGACTGGGTGGACTACGGCTGGTGCAACGGCACACCCGACGCACTGGATCGCGCACTCGCAAAGCGCACCGATGAATTAAAGGATATCAAGCTGCGCGGCGGCATTTTATTAAAGCCGCTCGCTGTTTTTGAGCGCGAGGACGCAGGCGAGCATTTCTGCTGGAATTCATGGCATATGTCCGGCATCGAGCGCAAGCTCATCGCACGCGGCTGTGCATACTACGCACCTATCCGCTATTCAGAGCTGCCCCGCTACTATCGCGACGGCAACTGCTCCGATGTCGTGATGATCGTCTGCGCACCGATGGATGCGCACGGCTACTTCAACTTCGGACCGAACGCTTCCCATCTGGCGGCAGCCTGTGAAATGGCAAAGACTGTGATCGTCGAGGTCAACGAGAATATGCCCCGCTGTCTCGGCGGCTTTGAGAACAATGTGCATATCAGCGACGTAGATTTCATCGTCGAGGGCGACAATCCCCCGATCGGCGAGCTGGGCGCAGGCGGTCCTGCAACTGACGTGGACAAGGCTGTGGCAAAGCTGATCGTCGAGCAGATCCCGAACGGCGCATGTCTGCAGCTCGGCATCGGCGGTATGCCGAATGCAGTCGGCTCCATGATCGCTGAGTCTGATCTGAAGGATCTCGGCGTGCATACCGAAATGTATGTGGATGCATTCGTGGATATCGCAAAGGCAGGCAAGATCAACGGCTCCAAAAAGAGCATCGACCGCTATCGTCAGACCTACGGCTTTGGCTGCGGTACCAAGAAAATGTACGATTATCTGGACGAGAATCCGGAAATGATGAGCGCACCGGTCAGCTACACGAACGATATCCGTTCGATCGCCGCGCTGGACAACTTTATCTCCATCAACAACTGTGTGGACATTGACTTATTCGGTCAGATCAGCTCCGAGTCCTCCGGCACAAAGCAGATCAGCGGTGCAGGCGGACAGCTCGATTTCGTGCTCGGTGCTTACCTGTCGAACGGCGGCAAGAGCTTCATCTGCTGCTCCTCTACCTTTACCGACAAGTCCGGTCAGATGCATTCCCGCATCCGTCCGACACTGGCAAACGGCTCGATCGTGACAGACACACGTGCCAACACCCATTATGTTGTCACGGAGCACGGCAT
>CAZERX010000210.1:0-2714 GCA_964515045.1 uncultured Eubacterium sp. | reverse complement strand
AATGGAACAAGATACGGTACGAATACCCCATGCTTTCCCATTGCAAAAAAATATGACTCGTCCAGCTCCTCCAGCCGGAAACTCTTTCTGCCGCCGTTTTCCATGCGTTCCCAAAAGATCAGGAGCTGACGCAGCGGCAGGTAATAAAAAATATCCCGATGCGTATAATGGATCAGAAAAAAGGCGACTCCCTGCTGTGCCTCAAAGCGTTTCATAAACGCGACCTGATGTGCATGGATATTCTGCAGCGGAAAGGTGTCCGTATGACATTCCTTTGCGTCAAAGCAGACCGGTATCCCCTGCACGGCACCGATATAGTCCACGGTACTTTTCTGGTCAAAATAAGCGAGCGTGATATGCCGTGTTTTCTTGTCGATCGTGATCGGTGTGATCGGTGTCGGCACCTTTTGGATGAGTGCCAGTCCGTTTTCTGCATACACCTCATTGGTGCGGTTGACAAGCTCCTCCAATGCAGAGCCGCGCAGTCCTCTCGAATTCCATGTCGCCATTATCTCACGATCCCTCTGCTCTTTTCTGTTGGCTGTGCTCCGCCGCGTGAACGCAGCCACCGGAGTGCTTCCTCAAAATCCTCCGGCAGATCTGCGATGACCTCGTTTCCGTCCGTAAAGCGTACCCGATAGGCATGCAGAAGCTGTCGCCGGACACCTGCCTGATTTTCAAAAATGCGGTTCTGGCGTGCATCGCCGTATTTCGGATCACCGATGACCGGATGTCCGAGAGAGGCAAGATGCGCACGGATCTGATGCGAGCGTCCGGTGATCAGATGCACCTCCAGCAGTGTATAGTCACCAAACTGCTCGACCGGATCATATTCTGTTTCGATGTATTTGCGGTTCGGCGCGCCGTTCTTAAATACCGATACGGCATTTTCATTCTCATCCTTTAATAAATAGCCCTTCTGCCGCTGTTTTCCGGTGATCGCGCCCTTTACGAGACAACGGTAATATTTCTGCAGGGAGCGGCTTTTCAGCTCTGCGGACAGGTGCTGCAGACCCCGCAGCGTCTTTCCTGCGAGGAGCAGTCCGGAGGTATTGCGATCCAGCCGGTTGCAGATGGACGGTCGGAACGTATGGAGCTGTGCCTCCGTTACCGCTCCACTTTCGAGCAGATACGCGATCATATGCTCATTCGCGGAAATATCCGATGCGGCTGCCTTCTGCGAGAGCATCCCCGCAGGCTTGTTCATCACGAGGATGTCATCGTCCTCGTAGACGACGGCACATGCGCTCTGCTTTGTAAGGTGCAAAAGCTCATCCACCGCGCCGGCACTGCTTTTCTGGAATTTTTCGATCGTATCGTCTGACAAAAAGCAGACAACGATATCTCCGACTGCAAGGTGTTCTGCGCCACTCGCTTTCTGCTCGTTTAAGACGATATTCTTTTTGCGGAGCATCTTATAAATAAAGCTGCCCGGTGCATCCGGCAGGAGCTTCCGCAAATATTTGTCAAGCCGCTGACCGGCTTCGTTTTCCCTGATCGTATATGCTTTCATCGTTCTGTCCTACTTTTTCTGATGCGCCTTTTTATGCACATTCCGTATGGTTTTCTTTTTCTGTGCGGGTTTATGTGCAGCACTGCTTTTGACGGTTCCCCTGCCCGCCGGATGCGCCGTATTCCGCGGTCGGATCAGGCATTTTTCACCAAAGCCGATGAGATCCGTTCTGTCGGCGCGCTCCAGGGCTTCCTTTACGAGCGCATAGTTCTTGGGATTCCGGTACTGCATGAGTGCACGCTGCATCGCCTTTTCATGCGGGTTCGTCGCCGTATATACCGGTGTCATATCGCGCGGATCAAGTCCGGTATAATACATACAGGTCGAGATCGTAGACGGTGTCGGGTAAAAATCCTGCACCTGCTCCGGCATATAATGGATATCCCGCAGATATTCGGCAAGCTCGACCGCTTCCTTTAACGTCGCTCCCGGATGGGAGGACATGAGATACGGAACGAGATACTGCTTCTTTCCCAATTTCTCGTTCATGCGGTTGTAGCGTTTGACAAATTCACGGTATACCTCCGGCGCAGGCTTTCCGAGCTTGTCCAAAACCTTCCGTGAGATATGCTCAGGAGCGACCTTTAACTGTCCGCTGACATGATGCTCACACAGCTCCCGCAGGAATGTATCATCCTGATCGGCAAGCACATAGTCAAAACGGATGCCGGATCGGATGAACACCTTTTTCACGTTCGGAAGCTCCCGCAGACTTCGGAGCAGCCGGATATAATCCGAATGATCTGCCCGAAGGTTCGGACAGGGCGACGGAAACAGGCACTGCCGGTTCGGACAGACACCCTTCGTCAACTGCTTTTCACAGGACGGATGTCTGAAATTTGCAGTCGGACCGCCGACATCATGGATATAGCCCTTGAAATCCGGCTCATATGTGAGCTGACGCGCTTCCTGTATGATGGACGCATGGCTGCGCGTCTGGATCGTGCGCCCCTGATGAAAGGTCAGCGCACAGAAATTGCAGCCGCCGAAGCAGCCGCGGGTACTGATAAGTGAAAACTTCACCTCGCGGATCGCAGGAATACCACCGTCAGCCTCATACATCGGATGGTAGGTGCGCATATACGGCAGCGCATACACGCGATCCATCTCCTCCTGCGTCAGCGGCTTCGCCGGACGGTTCTGCACGACAAAGAGCTATTCGTCATACGTTTCATAGATCGTATCCGCGGCAAAATGATCC
>CAZERX010000209.1:0-2720 GCA_964515045.1 uncultured Eubacterium sp. | reverse complement strand
GTTGGACACACCGGAGCGTGGCTTTACCTACCGCGTGGCGGATGCACCGCTTGACATGCGGATGGATCAGCGGTCACACATCAGCGCAAAAGAGATCATAAACGGATACAGCGAGGGCGAGCTTTACCGCATCATACGTGATTACGGAGAGGATCGCTTCGCAAAAAACATCGCAAAGCACATCGTAGCGGCGCGCGCAAAGGCACCGATCGAGACGACCGGAGAGCTGAATGCGATCATTGAGGCTGCGATACCGAAAAAGGTCGCAAAGACCGGCGGACATCCGGCGAAGCGCACCTATCAGGCGATCCGGATCGAATGTAATCACGAGCTGGACGTGCTGCGGGAGCATTTGGATGAAATGATCGGTCTTTTGAACCCGAATGGACGGATCTGTATCATTACCTTCCATTCGCTGGAGGATCGGATCGTAAAAACGATCTTTCGTACAAACGAGGATCCCTGCACCTGCCCGCCGGATTTTCCGGTCTGTGTCTGCGGAAAGCAGTCAAAGGGCAGAGTGATCACCAGAAAACCCATTCTCCCCACGGATGAGGAGATGGAGCAGAACCCGCGTGCAAAGAGTGCAAAGCTGCGCGTGTTTGAAAAAGCAGGGGAGCAGTAATGGATCATAGATCTGATCCAAGGTTTTATTTATTAGAAATAACGGTTCACGGATGAGCCGGAAAAGGGGAATTGTTATGGCAGAATATAACAGACGTTACACTTATACGGATGGGAATACCGTGCGTTACATCGACGCAATGCCGGATAACTGGGAGCAGGAGCAGGAGCGCAGAAGACAGCGTGAGCAGCGCGAGGTGCAGGAGCGCCAGCGCCGCAGAAGGCAGCGTGCGATCGCACGGCGCAATCAGGATCGCGCACTGATCATGAACCGCAGCTACGTTGCTTTTTTGACGTTTGCTGCAATTCTCACTTGCATAACGGCAGGGTTTTATATTAAACTACAGTCAGATGTTACGATCCATTTGGAATCGATCGCCGCACTGGAAAACAGTGTAAACGAGCTTCGCTGCGATAATGACGCGACCGAAAAGCGTCTTGCAACGTCCGTCCGGCTGGCAGATGTCAAGTCGCAGGCGCTCGCACTCGGCATGACATATCCGACCGAGGATCAGATCGTGTATTACGAGATCGACGGGGCAGATTTTATGTCACAGTACGGCGAAATACCGCAGTAAGATTAAGGAACGATCGTTTTGGCAGGACAGAGAAGAAGGAAAAATAAACCGAAAAGATTTACGATCAGCATGAAGCGGAAGCTGATCACGCTTTATCTGGTGATCGCAGTCGCGCTGACCGGACTGGTGGGACATATCATGTACATCCAGTCAGTCAAGGGCGCGACCTATGAAAAGATCGTGTTGTCGCAGCAGGCGTATGACAGTGAGACGATCCCCTGCCGGCGGGGGGATATTTTGGATGCCAAGGGAACTATACTCGCGACCAGTACCGATGTCTACAATCTGATACTGGATTGTAAGGTGCTGACCAGTGATGTCGGAGGAAAGCAGCCGTATCTGGAGCCTACGCTGACGGCACTTTTTTCATGCTATCCGCAGCTTGATCAGAATGAGATCCGCACCCTTGTGAGCGAATCGCCGAACAGCCAGTACAACGTTTTACTGAAAAAGCTGAGCTATGACGAAATGTCTGCGTATGCAAAAATGGAGGCAGATACGGAAAATTATCCGAATCTGAAGGGTGTCTGGTTTGAAAAAAGCTACATCCGCACCAATCCCTACGGCTCGCTGGCGAGTCCGGTGCTCGGCTTCACACGCTCGGATAATGTCGGAATGCTCGGATTGGAAAGCTATTATGATGATGTGCTGAGTGGTGTCAACGGCAGGCGTTACGGTTATCTGAATTCGGACAACGATCTGGAAAAGACCGTGCGTGAGGCGGTGGACGGTGATACGATCGTTACGACGCTGGATGCCAATCTGCAGAGCATCGTAGAGGAAAAAATACAGGAATTTTGTGAAACCTTTGAGGATAACTACCGCGAGGGAGCGGCAGCGAAAAATATCGGTGTCGTCATTATGAACCCGAAAAACGGCGAGGTGCGCGCGATGGCGCAGTATCCGACGTTTGATCTGACGGATCCGTGGAATCTGGACAGTGTGTACACGGAGGAGGAGCAGAAGGAAATGACGGACGAGGAGCTGGACGATGCCAGAAACCGTCTGTGGACGAATTTCTGCGTGTCCTCCACCTATGAGCCGGGTTCGACGGCAAAGCCGTTTACCGTGGCGGCAGGACTTGAGACCGGTACGCTGACCGGTAACGAGAGCTTTGTATGCGACGGCTACGAGGAGATCTCGGGAAAAAAGATCCGCTGTGTCAACCGTTACGGACATGGAACGGAGACTTTGCGCACGGCGCTGATGGATTCGTGCAATGACGCGCTGATGCAGATGTCGTATCGGATCGGAGCGGAAAATTTCTGCGAATATCAGAACATATTCGGCTTCGGACTGCGCACCAATATCGACCTTCCGGGTGAGGCGCGCACGGATTCCCTGCTTTATCATGCAGATACGATGAAAACGATCGACCTTGCGACAAACTCCTTTGGTCAGAACTTTAACGTAACGATGATCCAGCTTGCGGGCGCGTTCTGCTCGCTCGTCAATGACGGAGAATATTATCAGCCGCATATGGTGTCAAAGGTGCTCGATGCGAACGGTGCGCTGATC
>CAZERX010000208.1:0-2788 GCA_964515045.1 uncultured Eubacterium sp. | reverse complement strand
GCATCGCTTTTGCAAGCTCTGCGTCTAGCTTGTCAAAGACCGGATCACCGATGCCTGCAGGACAGCCGTTCACCGTACATTCGATGATACCGCCGCAGGAATCCTGTTTTTCCATACACGTCTCTAAATATTCGGCGGCAGCAGCGGCAGCGGCTGCATCCGGCATACCGAGCGGATTTTTTTGTGCTTCTGCTGCATCAAAGGAATTGCGGTCAATGGCGATGGGACCAATGGCTGTCGCGTAGGCGCGGATCTCGATACCAAGCTCTGCGAGCAGCTTGGCGGCAACGGCACCTGCAGCTACGCGTCCGATCGTTTCCCGACCGGACGAGCGTCCGCCGCCGCGGTGATCGCGGAAACCGTATTTTTCATCAAAGGTATAATCTGCGTGTCCGGGGCGGTAGCAGGCTGCGATCTCGCCGTAATCGTGCGACCGCTGGTCGGTATTGAACACGACGAGTGAGATCGGTGTTCCGGTCGTTTTTCCTTCAAAGACACCGGAGAGGATCTGCACGCTGTCTGCCTCGTTCCGTTTTGTCGTGAATTTTGACTGTCCGGGCTTCCTGCGGTCAAGATATTTCTGGATATCTGACTCATTGAGGGAAAGTCCGGCGGGGCAGCCGTCGATGACGACACCGATGCCCTTTCCGTGGGATTCTCCCCATGTTGTCATTGTAAAAAGTTTTCCGAATGTTGAACCTGCCATGACGGCACCTCCTGATCGATCGTAAGTATTCCATAAACATCAATGTGCAGAGCATGTCTGCTCCAGTGATCATTATAAATGATTTTTCGTGAGAAGTACACAAAAGTTTGACCGTTTAATAAGACTTTACACCATCGCAAAAAGTTCCTATAATATGAGTATCTCATATAAAGGACGGTGAAAAAATGGGAGTTGATGACATGAATCAGGAAATCGTAAACGCAGAAATAAAACATTACACTTCCTTGCTAAGGATAAAGAAAGCGTGCAAAGAGGATAATCCGCAGTTGGAGATCGAGATCGAGACCTCGCGGGTCACACTTATGACGTTTGGGGTTGATGCCTCACAGTTTGATTTTATGTTAAAGTAAAACGATAACAGTATCACATGGTGTAAAGTCTTATTAAGCGGTCAGCCTGCGTTCAGACGATCTCAATCTGTCTACGGCAGTCGTGCGGCAGGGTGTACCCGCATTTATGCAGCAGGGCGCTGTGATAAATGTCGGCGGCATACAGATCCTGTGAAAAAGAATACTGCGCGTCCTTCGTGAGCAGCCGGTCAGCCTGCGCGGGTCTGGTGATGACCGGTGCGGCGGCATGAGCCTTTAATGCGTGCATCAGTCCGGCGGCATCCCTGCGGAAGCCGAGCACACGAAGGTACGGCAGTGTGCCGTCCGGTCGGAGGAGCGGGAACGTCGGCTCAGCAGAAAGGCGCAGCAGGATATGTGTCAGTGCGCGTGCTACGCGTGCATAGGTGACGCTTTTATTTTTCAGCAGCCCGCAGAACTGAGAAAAGCTCCGGTAGTCCGGCAGCATACGTGCGATGCGTGCGGCGAGGTCGTTTCCGGTGTCTGCATAGCGTGAAAAGTCATTCGGGCAGCCGGACAGCAGGGCATAGTGCAGCATTGTTGACAGATCATCCGCGCAGAGCCACGGAAACTCCGTATGGTAATGCGTAAGCTGCTGTATCACGGATGCCGGAAGGCACAGGTCGGACAGGTCGCGTTCTGCGAACAGTGCTTCGCGGCACGCCGAGGCAGATGCAAAGCCGTGTGCGCCGGTCTGCGTGTCGTGATAATCACCGCAGCGCCTGATGGGACAGAGCGTCATCGGTGCATCCGGACAGATGTCTGCGAGCGCACGCAGATATTCAAATGCGAGCAGATTGTTCGGTGCGTCAAGGAGTGACGCATCAATGTCCGGAGCGAACGACTGCACCGCCGCTGCACGGGCGGCAGCGTAAGACATCCCGCCGGACAGCTTTTCTTGAAGGATCTGCCGGAAATCATCTGCTTCCGTGGTGAGCCGTGCGGCGAGCGTTCTGTATGCATCTGAGCAGATGTCAGGATCCTCACAGCCGAAGCTGATGCAGTCGGTCACACCGGTCGTATGCAGTGCGGCAATACCGGCACGTGCAAAGCCCTCGGCACTCGCCGTGCTTGCGGATACCGGAAGCATGAGCACGAGATCTGCGCCGTTTTCCAGAGCCATCCGTGCGCGTGCATATTTTTCCATGATGGCGGGTGCACCGCGCTGGACAAAATCACCGCTCATAACGGCGATGACATGATCACAGCCGCTCTGTCTGCGCGCCTGCGCGATCTGATACGCGTGTCCTGCGTGAAATGGATTGTATTCTGCGATGATTCCGCATACATGCATGGCGGGAGTCCTTTCTGAAAAATATTTCTATACAGGGTGTCAAAAATATAGTCAAATCGTGTTTTTTTATTGTATCATTTTCACATACCACTTGTCCACTTGAAGTTAAGCGTGTATAATAAATCTAAGTATGTGCACTCGTTTGTACGATTAAAATGATCGGGTGGAAGCGTAACTTTTGGCATCGCCGCTGGGAGTGTGGAATACATGTTGCCCGACGGCAGTTTGGAGCGGCTGGTACTTAGTGACCGTTCTTTGGTCACTTATGTACCATTGCCAGCGACAATCTAGCGGGAGCGTGCCGGCGGCACATGTATCCACATGACCGAGGCGGTGTGAGATGTAAACTTCGCAAAAATCTGGTCACAATCATGTTGATAAGGAGAGTCTGAAAATGAATGTATTAGTAATTAACTGTGG
>CAZERX010000207.1:0-2800 GCA_964515045.1 uncultured Eubacterium sp. | reverse complement strand
CGTGCGCCGGAGCCGTCGGACCTGCCGCACTGCGGTCATGTGCCTGCAGGATCGCACTCATATCCTGCGGTGTCCGCATTCCGGCTCCGATCTCGATCAGCGTGCCTGCGATGATGCGCACCATATTGTACAAAAAGCCTGCTCCGGTCACGCGTATGCGGATCAGATCACCCTCGCGCAGCACCTCACAGCCGTACACCGTACGCACGGTCGTTTCAACCTGTGCATGTGCCGCACAAAAGCTCGCAAAATCATGTGTACCGACCAGATAGCCTGCCGCCTCCTGCATTCGTGCGATGTCCAGCTTCCGATGGTAAAAGTACGAATCCCTGCGCACTGTCGGCAGCGGAAATTCTCGGTTTAATATCTTATACTCATAGGTTTTTCTGCTGTCACAGCGGCGCGGGTGAAAATCCGGTGCCACCTCGCAGGATTCCTGCACAACGATATCATCCGGCAGACGCTGATTGAGCGCATAGCTGAGCTTTTCGGCAGGTATGCGTGTGTCCGTGTCGAATACCGCCAGATTTCCGAGCGAATGCACACCGGAGTCCGTGCGGCTCGCGCCGATGACCGTGACCGGTTCACCGAGCAGCCGCGTCAGCGCTTCATTCAATACACCCTCGATCGTCGGGGCATTCGGCTGGAGCTGCCAGCCGCAGTAATCCGTGCCGTCGTATGCGACGCGCAGCATGACGCGCTTCACAGCGCGATCCTCAGCACGATCAGCAGTGCCAGATAAAGGATCAGCACCGCATACGCGCAGTAATCAAGTCTCTGATAGTGCAGCGGCTTCATTTTTGTGCGTCCGTCACCGCCGCGGTAACAGCGGGATTCCATCGCCATCGCAAGATCATTCGCCCGCCGGAATGCCGAGATGAATAACGGCACCAGCAGCGGGATCATCGACTTTGCGCGCTGAAAGATATTTCCCTCGTCAAAGCTCGCGCCGCGCGCCATCTGTGCCTTCATGATCTTGTCGGTCTCCTCAATGAGGATCGGTATAAAACGCAGTGCGATCGACATCATCATCGCGATCTCGTGCACCGGTATACGGATGCGGTTGAGCGGCTTTAACGCTTTTTCCAGTCCGTCCGTCAACTGGTTCGGGGTCGTCGTGAGCGTCATCAGCGAGGTGCCGAATATGAGATACGTCAGCCGTATCATCATGCGCACCGCCGACGTGATCCCCTCTGCCGTGATCCGCAGCACCCACACCTGCACGAGCACGCGTCCGGGTGTCAGAAAAAGGTTGAACAGCGCCGTAAAGAGCATCAGCAGCATGATCGCACGCAGTCCGCGCGTCATATAGCCGAACGGCACCTGCGAAATGCGGATCACAGATGCCAGAAATACCGTCACAACCGCAAGCCCTATGATGCCCTGATACGCGAATACCGATATCAGAAATACCATCGTTCCAAACAGCTTCACACGCGGATCCATGCGGTGGATCGCGGATGTACCCGCATAATATTGTCCTATCGTAATATCTCTTAACATACAGTCCTTCCCATATCCGTCATCCGTTCGGATTTCGGAATGCCCGCAGGATCTCCTGCTTTGCTTCGTCTACGGTCGTTACGTCCTGCTGCACCGAAAATCCATGCTCCCGAAGCTCCTGCATCAGATATGTGACCTGCGGCGCGGCAAGCCCGATCTCCTCCAGCTCGCGGTAATGCGCGAACACCTCACGCGGCGTTCCGTCATACAGCACACTGCCGCGGCTCAGCACGATCATCCGATCCACATAATCTGCAACATCCTCCATGCTGTGCGAAACGAGCAGCACGGTGATGTGCTCATTCGCATGAAGCTCTGCGATCAGATCCAAGATCTCGCGCCGCCCCTTCGGATCCAGTCCCGCCGTCGGTTCGTCTAAAATGAGCACCTCCGGCTTCATTGCCAGTACACCCGCGATCGCCACACGGCGCTTTTGTCCGCCGGACAGCTCAAACGGTGACAGCTCATAAAGCTCCTCCGATATGCCGACACTGCGCAATGCTTCCTCTGCACGCGCGGCGGCTTCCTCCTCGGACAAGCCTTGATTTTTCGGGCCAAAGCTCACGTCCGCCAGTATCGTCGCCTCAAACAACTGATGCTCCGGATACTGGAACACCAGCCCGACCTTATTTCTCAAGGTACGCATGGAATAATCCTGCGCATAAATATCCTCGCCGTTATAATAAATGCTGCCGTCCGTCGCACGGAGGAGACCGTTCAGATGCTGGATGAGCGTCGATTTGCCGGAGCCGGTATGTCCGATGATCCCGATAAATTCGCCGTCACCGATCGTAATCTCAACATCGTGCAGTGCAGTCATCTCACAGCCGGAGCCTTGTCCGTAAACATGATTTACCTTGTCTAATATAATCGCCATGTCTGTTTCCCTTATACGGATACGCCGTCCGCGCGCAGCCGCTCCAATTCCGTCACCAGCTCATCCCGCGTGAGGATCCCCTCCGGCAGCGGCAGTCCCGCCTGCCTTAACTCATGTGCCAGCAGCGTGATCTGCGGCACATCCATACTGTGTGCCTGCAGCGTTTCCACCTGTGAAAAGATCTCACGCGGCGTGCCCTGCATGGCTACCTTTCCCTGATCCATCACGTAAACATAATCCGCGCCGGTCACTTCCTCCATATAGTGTGTGATCAGTATGATCGTCACACCCTTTGTCCGGTTCAGCTCGTGCGCCGTGCGCAGCACCTCTGCCCTGCCGCTCGGATCGAGCATCGCCGTCGGTTCATCGAGCACGATGCATTTCGGCTGCATCGCCACCACACCCGCGATCGCGACGCGC
>CAZERX010000206.1:0-2858 GCA_964515045.1 uncultured Eubacterium sp. | reverse complement strand
CGCGTCCCTGCGGGAAATTGTAGGTGCGGATCTTTTCGGAGCGGTCTCCGGTACCGATCTGGCTGCGGCGTGCCTCAGATTCGGCATCCTGCTTTTTCTGCAGCTCCAGATCATAGAGCTTGGAACGGAGCAGCGCGAATGCTTTTTCCTTATTCTGTAGCTGCGATTTCTCCGTCTGGCTGTAGATCACGATCCCTGTCGGGTAATGCGTCAGACGCACGGCTGAGTCGGTCGTATTGACACACTGTCCTCCGTTTCCGGACGCACGCATGACATCGATACGGATGTCCTTTTCGTCGATCTGGATATCCACTTCCTCTGCCTCCGGCATCACGGCAACCGTACAGGTCGAGGTCTGGATCCGTCCCTGTGATTCCGTCTCCGGCACACGCTGAACGCGGTGTACGCCGGACTCATATTTCAGCACGGAATATGCGCCCGCGCCTGTCACCATGAAATCCACGGATTTCATACCGCCGATACCGGTCTCGTCTGCCTCAAGCGTCTCGACTTTCCAGCGCCGTCCCTCTGCATAATGCACATACATCCGATAGATCTCGGCAGCAAACAGCGCCGCCTCCTCGCCGCCGGCACCCGCACGGATCTCCACGATCACGTTCTTGTCATCGTTCGGATCCTTCGGAAGCAGCAGGATCTTTAATTTTTCCTCAAGCTCTGCCACGCTGCTCTTTGCCGCGTTCAATTCCTCCTTGGCAAGCTCCTTCATTTCCTCGTCGCTCTCCTCGTCGAGCATGAGCAGCGCATCCTCGATCGCCTGCTTACTCTTTTTGTACTCACGATACGCTTCGACGATCGGTGTCAGATCACTCTGCTCCTTCATCAGTCTGCGAAAACGAGCCGCATCGTTTGCCACATCCGGCTCAGACAGCTCACTCATGATCTCATCATAACGGATCAGCAGATCCTCCAGTTTATCAAACATCGCTATTCTCCTTCTTTAATTTGCAGTATCCGGCAAAAAGCCTCTGACCACACGGTCATTGCCTGCCAGATCCCTGATCACCGTCACACCCGAAAATCCTGCTTCATGCATCAGTGTCACGACTGCCTCGCCCTGCGTACATCCGATCTCTACGAGCAGCCAGCCGTTCGGTCTCAGATACCGCGGCACATCTGTCATGATCCTCCGGTAAAAATCCAGTCCGTCTGCACCGCCGTCCAATGCCTGCATCGGTTCAAACTGTCCGACCTCCGGCATCAGCGTGAGAATCTCCTCCTGCGCGATATACGGCGGATTCGACACGATCACGTCATACATCCCGTCCAGACTGTCAAAAAGGTTGCTGCGCACCCACTCTGCATCCAGCTCGTGCAGCTTCGCGTTCTCACGTGCCACGAGCAGTGCCTGCTTGCTGATGTCACTGCCCGTGCCGTGTACGGACGGCGCATTTTTCAAAATACTGAGCAGCACACAGCCCGAACCGGTGCACAGATCCAGCACATCCATGTCCGGCTCAACGACCTTTAGTGCCTCCTCCACGAGCGTTTCCGTGTCCTGTCTTGGGATCAGCACATTGGAATTGACGTGGAAGGTCATACCCATAAACTCCTGCTCACCGGTAATGTACTGCAGCGGAACACGCTCGGCGCGCTTTTCGAGCACGCGTTCATACTCCGTCAGCACCTCCGGTGCCACTTCCTCATCCGCATGCATAAAATAAAAGCTGCGGTCAATATGTGCGAGCATCTCCAGCAGCAGCCATGCATCTATCTTTGCATCCGCGATACCTGCCTGCGCCAGCCGCTGCTCACCCTTTTTTTCTGCCTGCCTGTAAGTCATCCGTCTGTCTCCTCACGAATCTGCGACACATAGGTGCGCCAGTCAAACACAGCCTCCACCGACGCGATCCCGACCTCGATCATCGAATCATCCGGCTCCTTCGTCGTCAGTCGCTGCAGCAGCAGTCCGGGCTTGCTCAGAAGTCCGATCACCGGACCGTCACTCCTGCCCGCCAGCCGGATCAGCTCATAGGAAATGCCCGCAATGACCGGTATCAGCAAAAGACGCACGACGACCCGCATCACCGGCGACTCCACACGGATAAAGATAAACAGCACTACACTCACCATAATGACAAAAAACAGAAAGCTCGTACCGCAGCGCCGGTGCAGGCGTGAGCTTTTCTTTACGTTCTCCACCGTAAGCTCCATGCCGTGCTCGATACAGTTGATGCACTTATGCTCCGCGCCGTGGTACATATAGACGCGCTGGATGTCCTTCATCAGCGAGATCCCTGCCACATACGCCAGAAAAATGAGCACGCGCAGCACGCCCTCTGCGACTGCGATCGCCGTTTCTGACCAGCCGATATGCGAAAACAGTGTGGAAAGCCAGTACGGGAGCAGCATAAAGATCGCGACCGCGAGCACGATGGAAAAAACGACCGTCGCACCCATCATCGCATCCTCTTTTTTCTTTGCCTTCGCCTGCTGTGCCTCGCTAAGCACCTCTGCCTTTTCCGTATCCTCCTCGAAAAAGGACGCGGAAAACGTAAGGCTTGACATGCCGAGCACCAGTGAATCCACAAAGCTCACCACGCCGCGGACGAACGGCAGCCTTGTCCATGCGCCGTTTCCGAATATGTTATGGTATTCTTTTTTTTCAACGATGATCTCTCCATCGCTCTTTCGCACTGCAACGGCATAGGTGTTCTGATTGCGCATCATCACGCCCTCCATCACAGCCTGTCCGCCAATACCGGAATATCTCATCTGACCTCTCCGCCTAAATGGTGCCATAATGTAAAAAAAGGTTGAAGTCTAAGCAACCTCAACCGTTGTTTCCATGTGATTATTTCATGCCGTATTTCTTGTTGAACTGCTCAATACGTCCGCGT
>CAZERX010000205.1:0-2884 GCA_964515045.1 uncultured Eubacterium sp. | reverse complement strand
GATCGTCTGATCGAGCATATCAATACACATCCGGAGTTTATCCAGCCGGTTTCGCGAAAAAATGAAATGATGAACAATTTCCTGCTGCCGGGCTTACAGGATCTGTGTGTGTCGCGTACATCCTTTGACTGGGGCATTCCGGTCGATTTTGACGATAAGCACGTGATCTACGTGTGGCTGGATGCGCTCACAAACTATATCACCGGCATCGGCTATGACTGCGACGGCAATTCAACGGAGCAGTTTAACAAAAACTGGCCGGCAGACCTGCATCTGATCGGAAAGGACATTATCCGTTTCCACACGCTGTACTGGCCCATTTTCTTAATGGCGCTCGATCTGCCGCTGCCGAAGCAGATCTTCGGACACCCGTGGCTGTTGCAGGGTGACGGCAAGATGAGTAAATCCAAGGGAAATGTGCTCTATGCGGATGAGCTGGTGGATTTCTTTGGTGTGGATGCCGTGCGTTATTTCGTGCTGCATGAGATGCCGTTCGAGAATGACGGCGTGATCTCATGGGATCTGCTCGTAGAGCGCATCAATTCCGACCTTGCAAATACGATGGGAAATCTCGTCAACCGTACGATCTCCATGAGCAATAAATATTTTGACGGCGTGGTGACAGCAACCGGTGTGACCGAGGATGTCGATGCGGACTTAAAGCAGACTGCAATGCAGACGAGGGATAAGGTCGTAGCGAAAATGCAGGAGCTTCGCGTTGCCGATGCAATGACGGAGATCTTTAACCTGTTCAAGCGCTGCAATAAATATATCGATGAAACGACACCGTGGATCCTTGCAAAGGACGAGGCGACAAAGCCGCGTCTTGCCGAGGTGCTGTACAATCTCGTTGAGGGCATCAGCATCGGTGCGACGTTATTGCAGAGCTTTATGCCGGAAACAGCAGAAAAGATCCTTGCACAGCTCAATGCGAAGGCGATCCCGTTCGATGAACTGGATCAGTTTGGCGCATATGTGAGCGGAACGAAGGTGACAGATGCACCGGAGATCCTGTTTGCAAGACTGGACATTAACGAGGTCATGGAGCGTGTGAACGAGCTGCATCCGCCGGTAGAGGAGCATACGGAAGCACCCGCAGAGCCGGTCATCGACATTGAGCCGAAGGACGAGATCACCTTTGAGGAATTTGGAAAAATGCAGTTCCAGATCGGTGAGATCATCGCATGTGAAGCAGTTCCGAAGTCGAAAAAGCTGCTCTGCTCACAGGTTCGGATCGGCAGTCAGGTCAAGCAGATCGTGTCCGGCATCCAGAAGGCGTACAAGCCGGAGGAGATGGTCGGCAAAAAGGTCATGGTGCTCGTGAACTTAAAGCCTGCCAAGCTCGCAGGAGTTTTATCTGAGGGCATGCTGCTGTGCGCTGAGGACGAGAACGGAGAGCTGTCTCTGATGGTTCCCGAGAAAAAGATGCCTGCCGGCGCAGAGGTATGTTAGATCCGCTCAAAGCATACTGCTGAGAGTGTAAAATAGCGAGGAATGAGCTATGATATACGAAACACATGCGCATTATGATGATGCGTGTTTTGCTGAGGATCGGGGGGAGCTGCTGGCACAGCTCCCTTCTCTTGGCATTCAAAAGATCATAAATGTTGCGTCCACCATTCCGTCTATCGCGGAATGTATGCAGTTGGCAGAGGCTTATCCGTATGTATATGCCGCTATCGGCGTGCATCCGAGCGAATTAGACGGTATGGATGAAACGGTCATCCGACAGATGCGAGACCTTGCCGCAGAGAAAAAAACGGTCGCGATCGGCGAGATCGGACTGGATTATTATTGGGAAAAGGACAAAGCTGCGCAGGAAAACCAGAAATATTGGTTCCGCAGGCAGATGGAGCTGGTGCGGGAGGTCGGACTGCCGGTCATCATCCACTCGCGGGATGCCGCAGAGGATACGTTATGTCTGATGCAGGAGCTGCACGCGGAAACTATCGCCGGTGTCATCCACTGCTATTCGTATTCGCCGGAGCTGGCGCGCGAATTTGTGAAAATGGGCTATTATATCGGTGTCGGCGGTGTCGTCACCTTCAAGAATGCAAAAAAGCTCGTTCAGACCGTGGCAGAGATCCCGATCGACCGGATCTTATTAGAAACGGACAGTCCGTATCTGACACCGGAGCCGCACCGTGGGCACCGGAACGATTCGCGGGAGCTTGTTTATGTGAGGGATAAGATCGCAGAGATCCGCGGCATGACACCGGATGAGGTGGAAGCCGTGACATGGGAAAATGCACACACGCTGTTTCAAAAGACGAAAACGGAGTAAACGATGGCATATTTAGGACAACCGCAGTACACGATCGCTGTGCTGCAGAAGTACAATTTTCATTTTCAGAAAAAATACGGACAGAATTTTCTCATAGATACGCATGTTCTGGAGCGGATCATAGACGCGGCAGGCATCACAAAGGATGATTTTGTCGTGGAGATCGGTCCGGGCATCGGCACGATGACGCAGTACCTGTGCGAGTCCGCAGGGGCGGTCGCAGCCGTGGAGATCGACAAAAATCTGATCCCGATCCTTGCCGATACGCTGAGTGCGTATGATAACGTCGAAGTGATCAACGACGACATCTTAAAGGTGGATCTGAACGCGCTCGCGCAGGAGAAAAACGGCGGCAGACCGGTCAAGGTCGTTGCAAATCTGCCGTATTATATCACGACACCGATCATCATGGGATTGTTTGAAAGCCATGTGCCGATCGAAAGCATCACGGTGATGGTACAGAAGGAGGTCGCCGACCGGATGCAGTGCGGTCCGGGCAGCAAGGATTACGGCGCACTGTCACTCGCCGTGCAGTATTACGCCAAGCCGGAGATCGTTGCAAATGTGCCGCCGAACTGTTTTATGCCGCGTCCGAATGTC
>CAZERX010000204.1:0-2897 GCA_964515045.1 uncultured Eubacterium sp. | reverse complement strand
TGCAGGATCGCCTTCGGGAAGCCGGTCGTTCCGGATGAAAAGTAGATCGCTCCGAAATCGTCGTCAGTGATCGTGATGTCCGGCTTTTTGCTGGAGCAGTTCGCAGCCTCGCTGATGTAGTCCTCGGCGAAGCTCGGACAGTCGTTTTCGCCCACATAGTAGAGCAGACGGTTTTTGCTGATCTTGTCAGCGATCTCCTCTACACGACCGATGAACTCCGGTCCAAAGATCAGAATGTCTGCTTCCGCGAGCTTGACGCAGTATTCGATCTCGTCAGATGAATAGCGGAAATTTAAGGGCACGGCGATCGCGCCGGTCTTTAAGATGCCGAAGTAGATCGGCAGCCATTCCAGACAGTTCATCAGAAGGATCGCAACCTTGTCATTTTTTTTGATGCCGCGTGAGAGCAGCAGGTTTGCAAAACGGTTTGCTTTTTCATCAAAAACACCCCATGTGATCTCCCTGCGGTACGCAGACGCGCGATTTGGCTCCATGAGGTCATATTCACGCCATGTGACGCGGCGCGTCTCTGCCATTGCGGGATTCAGCTCGACTAAGCAGACCTCATCCTCGTAATTGCTGGCGTTATCCTCTAAAAATTGTGTGATCGGCATAACGTTGGTTCTCCATTCTTTTTGTAAAAAATCGTTTGATAAACGTATGGTTGGACGCACTTTTATACGTTAATGCGCCTAATAAATAAAGTATACGCATTATTTGAGGAAAAGTCAATGTAAAAGTCGGGACGGACAGTGTAAAATTCGTTTGGATGCTTGCAAGTATGACAAAGCAATGGTACACTGAACATATGAGCGAAAAAAGACAGGAGATGAGCAGACATGAATTTTAATACAGAGCCGAAGCCTGCACCGGATGTGCAGCAGGAAAAACAGCCGAAGATGCCGCATGACGGACAGGCGATGAATGTTGTCTGCTCGGGCATTCTGCGAAAGGATGGCGAAAAGATCATATATGTGCGCTTTGAGTGTGCGGATGCCTACGCGGAAGGCTCGCTTCCGGCTGCAAAGATCACCTCGCACAGCGGATTTTCCGAGGAGGAGCTGGCGCAGCTTGAGGAGTATCTGGCGGAGAACCGTTTTTCGATCATCGAGCAGGCGCGCAGCGTGAATGTGATGAAGAATTTCATGGAAGGCTGAGGCAAGCATGATTCGCGCAATTTTCCGATGATGGCTGAAACGCTAACAGCCCATCATCCGTCAAATGCCCTCATCCATGCAAGCATGGTTCGTGCATTTTCCGATGATGGCTGAGCTGTTATTGAAAATTGGCTCTTGACAAGTGGACACATTATGGGTACAATGTATTAGAAGTTATATTTGATGAAAAATTCGCTCTTATTTTTCATAAAAACTTCCTTCTTACGCAAAGAAAACCACCGGTGACGGTGGTTTTCTTTTTTTCATAGTATTACGTTGCAGTGGAATGGGATCATGCCGCGTATGATCTCGCTTTTTATTTCAGCAGATAGCGCACGACCGTGCGGTCATTCAGATAACAGCCGCGGAAGCCGTGTCGGAGCGTGCAGCTATAAAGCTCAACGCTCTGCGGCTGCGCGGGAACGTCCGATGACAATAATTCGGTGTTGTCAAATTGGAAGGAGATGCCGTCGGTGCTGCAAAGGCTGTATGTGGTGTGCGCGGTATCGGTGTGCACGTCGTAGGTCTGCGGCTCGATCAGAAAGCTGCCTGCGGCATCCTGCGTGAGTAGGAACGAGCCGTGCAGTCCGGTCAGTACGCACAGCAGAACGATCAGTGCTGCACCGGTGCATGTCACGGTGAGGATCTGCTTTTTACGGGATTTTTTGGTACGCTTCATCTGATCCAGCAGCAGGAGGTTCAGAACAAGTACGGCTGCCGCAAGGATCAGGATCCAGAAAAATATATGCATGGAAAATGTCGTCCTTTCACGAATACGATTACCTATTATCATAGCGGATGGACGGCGGCTGTGTCAACAAAGGATTGTAAAACCGTTGATTTTTTTGCAGGCATTGTTTATGATAAAAAGATGCTGATATAGCAGCATTTTTCAGAAAGAGAGGCAGATCATGAAGCATCAGTTGACCAGACAGGATATACAGAAAATGGAGGAGGAGATCGAATACCGCAAGCTCGTTGTGCGAAAAGAGGCGTTGGAGGATGTCAAGACGGCGCGTGCACACGGCGATCTCAGCGAAAATTTTGAGTACAAGGCGGCGAAGCAGTTCAAAAATCAGAACGAGAGCCGCATCCGTTATCTGGAGCGGATGATAAAGTCGGCAGATATCATTGACGATACCTCCGCGGAGGACGAGGTCGGACTGCACAATACCGTGACGGTCTACATCGAGGAGGATGATGCGGAGGAGACCTACCGGATCGTGACGACAGCGCGCGGCAATTCGTTAAAGGGGATGATCAGTATCGAATCGCCGCTTGGAAAGGCGCTGCTCGGTCACAGGGTCGGAGACCGTGTTCTCATAGAGGTGAGCGCGGATTACAGCTATTATGTGGAGATCCGTGCGATCGAAAACACACCGGAGGATGAGTCAGAAACACTGCGCAAGTTCTAGTCAGCGGGTTTTACTTTTCCTTAAAAAACGGATTTTCGTAACGGCTGTCGAACAGCTCCTCCTCAATTTCCAAAAGACGGTTGTATTTTGCCACGCGCTCACTGCGGCACGGTGCACCGGTCTTGATCTGACCGCTGCCGACGGCGACGGCGAGATCTGCGATGAAGGTATCCTCGGTCTCACCGCTGCGGTGTGAGATGATGGTGCGGTAGCCGTTTTTGTGCGCCAGCGTGATCGCATCCAGCGCTTCGCTCAGCGTACCGATCTGATTGACCTTGATGAGCACGGCGTTTGCCGCGGACTGTTTGATGCCCCCGGCAATGCG
>CAZERX010000203.1:0-2916 GCA_964515045.1 uncultured Eubacterium sp. | reverse complement strand
ATCCGCCACGCGGTAGGTAAAGCCACGCTCCGGTGTGTCCAACTGGAAGGAGGAAACACCGAGATCCAGCACGATGCCGTCTACCCCCGATACACCGATCCGCGTCAGCTCCTCTTTCATGTTCGCATAATTGCTGCGGATCACCGTCAGTTGCTTTTCAAACAGCTGCAGCCGTTCGGATGCCGCACGGATCGCATCCGCGTCCTGATCGATGCCGATCAGCCGTCCGCTCCCATTCAGCCGCCGGAGCACCTCATAGGCATGTCCGCCGCCGCCGAGCGTTCCATCCACATAGATACCGCCCTGTCTGATATTCAGTTGGTCGATCGTCTCCGTCAGAAGCACGGAGGTGTGGTTAAATTCCATCATCCTTCTCCTTAAAAGCTAAAGCCCAGACCTGCCATCTGCTCCGCTACCTCATCCATATCATCAAAATTGCTGCTGTCCAGCCAGCGGTCGCGGTTCCAGATCTCGACACGGTTCAGCACTCCGGCTGATACGATATCCTTCTGCAGATCCGCGTGTTCCCGCAGATTCGGCGGGATCAGGATCCGTCCCTGCTTGTCCACCTCGCAGGTCGCAGCCCCTGCAAAGAAAAAACGCATAAACCGGCGTGTCTGTGCATTGGACGGCAGCTCGCGGAACTTCTCCTCGATGCCTTCCCACTCCGTTTTCGGGTACACAAAAAGGCACCCGTCCAGACCCTTGGTCACGACGAACTCCTCGCCCAACTGTTCACGGAACTTAGAAGGGACGATCACTCTGCCTTTTGCGTCAATGCTATGATTGTATTCACCGGTAAACATTTCGTGTCCTCATGTATATACATGCTCTGCGCTGTGGTGTTCGGTTATCCACATACTTATGAACTTATCCACCACTTTCTACCACATATATACCACTTTCCTCCACTTATGTCCCTACTATACTATCATTTTGGCAAAAAATCAATGGAACATATGTTTTTTTGCATAAAAAAAGAACCGATGAACGTTAGTAAAAGCGTTTCACCAGTCCTTTTTTCATTTTTTTCAGTTACGGAGCCTCCTGCAATGCGAGCATCCGTTCGAGCAGCGCATCCACCCTTCTGCTGCATGCAAGCGTTTCCGCCGCATTCAGATCCTTCGCGCACAGCTCATTCAACTTTTTCCGTTCCTTTTCCAGTTCCTTCCGCCGGAGCTGCCATAGCTGCTCCCGCATCTCCTGTTCCTTCATCTGTCGTTCCCATTCCTCCACGTTTCACCACTGCGCGCCGCGCGAGTATGATCCATATGGCTGCCGTCACCGCCATCACTGCACCGACCACCATGGATACCGGCACGCCGATGACCGGAAGGAGCAGTTGATCCGTCCGCAGACTCTCCACCCAGAACCTGCCGACACCGTAGCCGCACAGGTACATGAGAAATACTTCGCCGTCGAACTTTTTCCGCCGGATATACCACAGCAGGAAAATGAGCAGCGCGAGATTCCAGAGCGACTCATACAAAAACGTCGGATGCACCTGTATGTACTCCACATCGTCTATAAATATCTGATGTGCCGCGATCGACGCTGTGATCTCATTTTTGCGAACGGCACTGATCGGGAGCTGCATGGCAAGCAGATTGTCCGTATACTCTCCGAAGCATTCTCGGTTAAAAAAGTTTCCCCAGCGGCCGATGATCTGTCCGGTCACAAGTCCGAGTCCTGCCGTGTCACAGACGAGCGGGAAGGACAGCTTTCTTTTTTTACAAAAAGCATAGGTCGTGATGATCGCTGCGATCACGCCGCCGTAGATCGCCAGTCCGCCCTGCCGGAAATTAAAGATCTGCAGCAGGTTATCCTTGTATTTATCCCACGCAAAGATCACATAATATATACGTGCACCGATCAGCGAGCAGATGATCGCGATGATCGCGAGATCATAATAATCGTCCTGCTTCTGTCCGCTGCGCTTCGCCTCATGGAGCGCCATGAGAAGTCCCATCAGCATACCGACCGCGAGTGTCATTCCGTAAAATGCGATCTCAAAGCTGCCAATATGAAGGCTTTTGCCGACATACGGCAGATAAATATGCAGATTCGGGAAATTGATGTTCATATCCATAAAAATAATCCTTTACAAATGCCCTGCACCCACAGATCGCAGGTGCAGAACGTTTCTGTTGCCAAATGCTCACTTACTGTCTGCAGCGAAAGCTGGCGCACTCGGTCTCGGCAACCACACATGCATTCACACCGCTGATACCGATATGATCTGCCTGACACTGCTCGCCGTTGTTATACGTGCAGTTGGTCGCTTTGCAGCGGACGCTGACGGTATTTTTCGGCTCTCCGACCGCATTTTTACCACATCCGCAGCCGTGCTCCTTAAAGCTGGAGCAGCAGGTCTCGTGCGGCATGGATGCCTCGCTGCCATCTACCAGAATGTCATTCTTTGAGCACTTTTTGTCTGCATTGTACATGCAGTTTGCCACATTACAATCTAATTTTGTCATGATCGCAATTCCTTTCCATACGTTTTCTCACACATTTCGTGTATGCTTAGTATGGATCAGTCGGCAAAAATTATGCGTTTATTTTTCGTCCTGTACGATCTCCTTGCGGATCTCCTTCGTGCGGATCTCCTCACAGATCTGGTTTACGAACTCTGCCAGAGGCTTCACACCCTCATCGCCCGCGAAACGGCTTCTGACGGACACGGTTCCGTCCGCTTCCTCCTGCTGTCCGACTACGAGCATATACGGCAGTCTGTCCATGCGCGCCTCGCGGATCTTGTATCCGATCTTTTCGGAACGGCTGTCAACCGTTACGTCAACGCCTGCGCGGTGCAGCTCTGCACGCACCTTCTCAGCATAATCAAAATATTTGTCAGAGATCGGCAGCACGCGCACCTGCTCCGGACACAGCCATGTCGGGAACTTTCCGGCATAT
>CAZERX010000202.1:0-2939 GCA_964515045.1 uncultured Eubacterium sp. | reverse complement strand
TGTCTAAAAAGAAAAATCTATCTTTTCAATTTTATTATATACAAATCGAACGATTTCATCAACAAAATCGTTCGATAAGCATCCTCAGAAAATAATTTGCATGGTTCTCCTCCTAGCTATGTGCATGATCGTATGCCTTCTGGATCTCCTCCGGCAGATGATCCGGCAGCAGCCTTCGTACTGCCGTATCGTCGCCCTGCTCGATCGCCTGCTCATAGAACCAACATTTGAATCTCAGCATATCCAGCACTTTACTCAGATGCTCGATCTCTGCCTCAACGGTCGCCTTTTGCTTTTGGAACAACTCTCTGCGCAACTCATAGGTATCCGGTCCCTGCTGACACCAATCAATAAACTGCTTGATGTCCCTGATCTCCAAACCGGATTTTTTCAAGCATTCAATGATCCTCAGTGTTTCGATCTCCTTATCTCCAAACTTACGCCTGCCCGATGAGCGCTCCAGCTCTGGAAAAAGCCCCTGCTTATCGTAATAGCGCAGGGTGGAAATCGGCACATCGAACATCTCCGATATCTGTCCGATACTATACATTTTATCCCTCCGAAAAAAAGTTACAGTTATTTTTATGAAATCTATTGACCTAAAGCCACGTTTAGGTAGTATCATTAGCATAGCAGGATTTTCGTAACGACGCAACCGAAAATCCAAAAATCAGAAAGGATAAAAATGAACCATGGAAAAGAAAATGCTGATCGTTTATTACTCCGTATCTAACGGAAATACCAAGCAGATTGCCGAACAAATGCAAAAAGCCACCGGTGCAGATATTTCCCGCATTGACACGGTAACGCCTTATACCGGCTCTTACGATGCGATCGTGGAGCAGGGACAGCAGGAAGTAGACCGCGGGTATCAGCCAAAGATCAAGCCGCTTGATGTCAATGTGGCAGATTATGATGTGATCGCCGTCGGAACACCGACATGGTGGTACACCATGGCTCCTGCGGTGCTGACCTTCCTAAATTCCTGCGACTGGAACGGTAAGACCGTGATCCCCTTCCAGACTCACGGCGGTTGGGCGGGTCATACCCTAAAAGATATGAAAAACGTCTGCAAAGGCGCTGCATTTGCCTGCGAAAAGGACATCCAGTTTGATTCCACCGGCGGTGCAGAGCTTGTGACCGCAAAGGCAGAGATCGAGTCTTGGATCAACGATATCAAAAGCATGGCAGACTGATCCTAAGCATGAATCTGTTTAACTAAAAAAGAAAGGTCGGATAACTTTGAAAAACGAAACTGAGGAGGAGTCAGAATTAGCACTCCGTGAACAACAGATCTACGGGGATATGCCTGTGCCGAAGGCAGTGGCAGCGATGATCATTCCCACCATCATCAGCCAGATCATCACGGTAATCTATAATCTTGCTGACACTTGGTATGTTGGATTGACCGGTAACGCGGCAGCAGTTGCAGCAATCTCGCTGTGCCTGCCCGTCTATAACATCATGGCTGCGATCGCCAATCTGTTTGGCATTGGCGGTTCCAGCGTCATCACGCGGGCAATCGGTGAAGGACATCATCATCGGGCAAGGCGGGCATTTGTTCTCTCCGTTCGCGGAGCCTTGATCGCAGCCGCAGGGTACAGTCTGCTGCTGGGATTCATCGCAAGACCATTTTTACTTGCGATCGGCGGCGATACAGACAGCATTGATCTCGCTGTATGGTATACCATGATCACCATGGTGATCGGCGGCATTCCTACGATCCTGTCCGCTGTTTTTGCTCATCTGATCCGCAGTACCGGTCAGTCCAAGGTCGCCAGCTTCGGCATTACGCTGGGAGCGATCCTGAACATGGTGTTAGACCCGCTGTTTATGTTCGTGCTGCTGCCCGCCGGTCAGGAGGTAGTCGGTGCAGCCATTGCCACGGCGCTGTCCAACACGGCTGCACTGGTGTATTTTATCATTTATCTGATCCGGCATAAGGAGGTTTCCATATTCCGCTTCACGTTGGAAAATCATCGGAGCGTCCGTATCACCACTTGGGATATGCTAAAATCCGGAATCCCCAGCTTTTTTCTCCTTGCTGCAGGACAGATTTCCAACTTTTTCCTCAACGGCATGATCGCAGATATGGGAGCAAGCGCGGCGGTTGCCGGTATCGGCGTGGTCCGCAAGATCGACTCTCTTGCTTATGCGATCAATCAGGGCATCACACAGGGAATGCTCCCCATTGTGGCATACTGCTATTCCTCAAAGCGCATTCAGCGGATGAAGTCCGTGGTTGGATTTTCTGCCATGCTGACGGTCGTATTTTCACTGCTGTGCAGTTTCTGTTCCTATGTATTTGCGCCGCAGCTCATCGCGTTCTTTATCCGCGACGCAGACACCATTTTTTACGGTGCAAGGTTCCTGCGTGTGCTGTGCATCGCCGTAGCGATTTATCCGCTGCTCTTTGTGATCATCGCAGTTTTTCAAGCGTTGGGCGAAGGTGCAAAACCGTTCCTGCTGTCTCTGCTGCATAAAGGCTCGCTGGACATCGTGCTGTTTTTCGTGATCCGGAACGTGTTCGGTCTGGAATATATCCTGTGGGCAACGCCCATTATGGCAGCAGTGGCTCTGATGGTTGGTATCGTTCTCATCCTGCGGCTGTTCCAAACATTACATCTAAAGCAATAAATTCCAAGGAACAGAACTTGCGGAGGTGCAAAGCAAATACACCCCCGCCAGTTCCACTTTCTTACACTTTACTCATACGGTAAAGTTTTCTGACCGATTCCATAACTGTTTCCCAAGGTATATCTGTCGCATAGAAAAACTTTTTCTGATAAGACTTCCACAACTTCTCCATACCTAAGTCACTCTGCACTTCATCAAAAATTTCCTGTGCATCTTTCAGATGATATTCCGTTTCTCTTTTCCTTGCCGTTGCCTGCAATGCTTCTCCCAAAACCTTTGTATCAAGCGTATTTCCATAAAGA
>CAZERX010000201.1:0-3008 GCA_964515045.1 uncultured Eubacterium sp. | reverse complement strand
GGAATACCTTAGGATTACGAACGATTGCACGACCCATAGCTACACGCTGTCTCTGTCCACCGGAAAGAGCCTTCGGCTTACGGTCTAATAATTTCTCAAGGTCAAGGATCTTAGCTGCCTCACGTACCTTCTGGTCGATGACATCCTTCGGAACCTTTCTCAGCTTCAGTCCGAATGCCATGTTCTGGTATACGGTCATATGAGGATACAGAGCGTAGTTCTGGAATACCATCGCGATGTCACGATCCTTCGGCTCTACGTCGTTCTCTAACTTTCCGTCAATGTATAACTCACCGGATGAGATCTCCTCCAGACCAGCGATCATACGGAGTGTGGTTGACTTACCGCATCCGGAAGGTCCTACGAAGATGATGAACTCCTTATCCTCTACCTCTAAGTTGAAATCCTTAACAGCCTCAAAGCCGTTGGGGTATCTCTTGCAAATGTTCTTACATGATAAGCTTGACATTGTCTTTGTCCTCCTAAATTTTTGTAATGTGTGTTTTCCGTCTGACTGATCGTCCAGTCATTTTTTAACTGTACTTACTATACAAAATCGGAGAAAAAAATGCTATGCACGGATTACCTAAAAAAAATTTTATTTTTCCGTCGGATTGACGAACGCTGCCTGCTGCAGCAGTTCGAGCAGGCTCTGCTCCCTGATGATGGCGATGCCCTGCGACTCGTCGCCCAGCACAATGAGCTGATCGCCGGTCTTGATATCGAACAGCTTGCGAGCTTTTGCCGGTATGACGATCTGTCCCTTGTCACCGACCGTCACTTTGCCGAAAAAGTGCTTTCCCTTGGGCGGCACGCCCAGCCCCTCACTGTCCGCTTTTCGATACCGGATCAGATCATCGACGCTCACACCGAATATTTCTGCGAGCGCCGCACATTTTTCGATATCCGGCAGGGATTCGCCGGTCTCGTATTTTGACATGGTCTGTCTGGATACGCCGATCCGCTCCGCTAGCTGTTCCTGCGAAAAACCGTGCAGGCGGCGAAGCTCGGTCAGATTTTCTGCGAACATGAAGCATCTCCTTTCCGGATCCCCAGCACGCACCAGCGAAGCACCGGTATCCTGCGTATCACGATGTCGAGCAGGAACGCGCCCGCAAAGGCGGCTGCTGCCGTGATCAGATAGATGAGCACATGCGGGATAGATCCTGCATACGGATACAGGTACCATGCGCACACTGCGAGCGGCAGATAATGAAAAATGTACAAGCCCCACGCACGGCGGTTCATCCAAGCCGTGAACGGTGTCTGAAAATTTCCATACCTTTTCATAACGGCAAGCACCGCGAGCACTGCGATCCATGCATACACATTACAGAGCGGCGTGTCCAATACGACATGCTCTGCATACGGTTCGCCGAAATACCGGATCACAAATGCGATGCCGAGCGCTGTCGCAGCCAGCACGAGCGGTAGCCATACACGCTGCAGGCGTTCCATGACACATTCGTGCGACAGGCAGAAATATCCGATGAAAAAGCCCAGTCCGTAGATGCCGAAGCGGTATACAACGACCATCGGCGTATTGAGCACCTGCGCCGCGCCCCACACGGCGACAGTCAGCAGGAGCAGCGCGCACACATTCGTTTTTTCACAGATCCGGTACAGTCGGTCACGCTCGATCCGGCGCACGGGTATGAGTACCAAACAAAATACCCACAGCAACTGGATATACCACAGCACACCGGTTCCGCTCAGGCTCATAATGAGCCAGACCACCGGCTTCGGTGCGGCAGCCAGTGTACCGCCCGCGAGTACGCCGCTGATCTGCATATTATAATAGCCGAGCGTCCACCAGAACACGAGCACGCCGATCGTTGACGGAACGAGCAGCTTTCGCGTTTTCACACGCAGGAATTCCTTATGTACCTGCGCGCCGTCGTGCGCCTCCAGCCAGAACCGCGCACACATGCCGGAAACCGCAAACAGCAGCAGCATAAACCACGGATAGACGATGTACTGAAATGCATCCTGATACTGCACCGGTGAAAAACCGCCGAGCACGCCCGCCGTTTCCACGCTGTTATACATATAGATCACATGATAGAGCACGACGAGGGTCACGGTCATCCATCGGATGTTATTGATGTACATTTTGTAGGATTTTTTCATAAAAAGTACCACCTTTGCCAGCTTTTTTAACATTATTATAATTGCCGGCATACCGTGCGTCCACCAGTCGTTTTTAACAGCGAGCCGCTCTTTTTGTTAAAAATCATGGCATCTGCATCAGAATCGGAAATCCCTGCTGCCCTGTGCGATCTTTCCTAGATTGTCCACAACGATCCCGCGCACCTTTTCATTCGGGATATTGGCAAGCTCCCGTTGGATCAGCGCTTCACCGATGGCGCGCGTGTCGGGCTTTGCGTAGTCACACAGGTACTCCTGCAGCGTCATCAGCGCATTCGGATGGCAGCAGTTCTGGATCTGACCGCTCTTGCACAGCGACATAAAGCGGTCACCGGTACGTCCCTCGCGGTAGCACGCCGTACAGAAGCTCGGTATGTACTCCTGCTCCATCAGCCATTTTACGACCTCATCCAGCGGACGATTGTCAATGACATCAAACTGCGCAGAGTTTTCCTCCTCCGGTTCCGGCTCGACATAACCGCCGACACTCGTGCGGGAGCCGCCGCTGATCTGTGAGATACCGAGCTGCAATACGCGCTCACGCGTTTTTTTGCTTTCTCTGGTGGATACGATCATGCCGGTATAGGGTACGGCGATACGGATGCACGCCACGAGCTTTGCAAAAATGTCATCGTCGATACTATTGTCAAATGCCGTCGGATCAATGTCATCCGCATGTCGGATACGCGGCACGCTGATCGTGTGCGGTCCGACTCCGTGCACGGCTTCCAGATGCTCCGCGTGCATGAGCAGTCCTGCGAACTCATAACGGTACATTTCCAGTCCGAACAGCACGCCCAGTCCGACATCGTCGATGCCGCCCTCCATCGCGCGATCCATCGCCTCGGTATGATACGCGT
>CAZERX010000200.1:0-3009 GCA_964515045.1 uncultured Eubacterium sp. | reverse complement strand
ACCCGCTGTGTATTAAGACAACACGATAGCCTCAACCTCGCGCATGTGCTCCACGAGCACGATCTCCAGTCCTTTTGTGATCTCCGCAGAGATCTCCTCCAGATCCTTCTCGTTCTTTTTGGGGATGCACACGGTGTGCACACCCGCATTCTTCGCGGCAAGCAGCTTCTCCTTCAAGCCTCCGATCGGAAGCACCCTGCCGCGCAGCGTGATCTCACCGGTCATTGCCACATCTGCCCGTGCAGGTCGTCCGCTCACGGCAGAAAGCATCGCAGCCGCCATCGTAATACCCGCGGACGGTCCGTCCTTCGGCACAGCGCCCTCCGGAATGTGGATGTGTATGTCATGTGACGCAAAAAAATCTTTTTCCACCTCATAGGAATCACTGACGGAACGCACATAGCTGAGTGCCGCCTGCGCGGACTCCTTCATCACATCCCCCATCTGTCCGGTCAGCTTCAGCTCACCCTTACCGGACATCAGCGCGACCTCGATCTCCAACGTCACACCGCCTGCATTCGTCCACGCCAACCCGCGAACGATACCGACCTCATCCGTCTGTCCGGCTTTTTCCTCCGTATAACGGACTTTTCCGAGATAATTCTGTAAGTTCGATGCCGTCACGCGAAGCTGCGTGATCTCGCCCTCATAAATGCGCCGAGCAGCCTTTCGACAGATCTCGCCGAGCTTCCGCTCCAGCGCACGCACACCGGCTTCCCGCGTGTAGCCGCTTATGATCTGCTCCAGCGCACTGCGGCTGACCGTAAGCTGATCCGCCTGCAAGCCGTTCGTTCTCATCTGCTTCGGCAGAAGGTGCTCCGCCGCAATGTGATATTTTTCATTCGCCGTGTAGCTCGACACCTCGATCAGCTCCATACGGTCAAGCAGCGGACGCGGGATCGACTCCGTCGAATTTGCCGTACAGATAAACAATACCTCCGACAGATCCACCGGAAGCTCCACATAATGATCGCGGAAGCGGCTGTTCTGCTCGCTGTCCAAAACCTCCAAAAGTGCAGATGCCGTATCACCGCGGCGGTCACTGCCGACCTTGTCGATCTCATCCAAAAGGATCAGCGGATTGCTCACACCCGCCGTGCGGAGCGCCGTCACAAGCCGCCCCGGCATCGCACCGACATAGGTGCGCCGGTGTCCGCGGATCTCTGCTTCGTCACGCACACCACCGAGACAGATGCGCACATACTTTTTATCCAGTGCCTTCGCGACCGAACGCGCGATACTCGTCTTGCCTGTTCCGGGCGGTCCGACCAGACAGATGATCGGGCTGTCACCCTTGCCGGTCAGATTCCGCACGGCAAGAAATTCGATCATCCGCTCCTTGACCTTTTCCAGTCCGAAATGCTCTGCCGCGAGCACCTCCCTCGCATGTCCGAGATCACGGTTATCCTCCGATCTCCGGTTCCACGGCAGCTCCAGCAGCGTCTCGATATAAGCACGCAGAACGGCACTTTCTGACGCATTGGACGGGATATTCCGAAAACGGTCGATCTCCCTGCCGATCTTTTCCTTGATCTGCGCGTCCGCATCCAGTGCTTCAAGCTCCGCGCGGAAACGGTCGATGTCACTCTCCGTATTGTCCTCGCCCAGCTCCTGACGGATCACCTTCATCTGCTCACGCAGCAGGTACTCCTTCTGGTTCTGATCCACCTCACGCCGGACCTTTTCCTGAAATTCATTGCGGATGGAGATGACCTCGATCTCCTGCAGCAGCATACCGACCAGCACCTCGTAGCGCTCCGTCAGCGTCACCGCCTCCAAGATCCGCTGTTTTCCCTTAAAATTAATCGCGAGATTGTTCGCGATGAGATCCAGCACTGCACCGAGCTTTGTTTCCTCATGGATATGTGCGGCCAGATCCTTGCTGACCTTGCCGTGTACAGCGGCGTAACGCTCAAAGGTTTCCTGCACACCGCGCAGCATTCCGAGCTGTACGTTATCCTCCGGCTCCTCTGCGTCGCTGTCCGATAAACAGCGCACCTCTGCAGAAAGATACGGTTCACACGAAAGCAGCTCACAAAGCTCTGCGCGTTCCTCGCCTTCCACGAGCACGCGGATGACACCGCCCTGCATTTTTATCACCTGTTTGATATGTGCCAGCGTTCCGATCTGATACAGATCCTCCCGCTCCGGCTCATCGGTATCGGGATCACGCTGTGCCACCAGAAATATTTTCTCATCCTCCATCATGGCATCCTCGACTGCATGAATGGAGCGCGGGCGGCTGATGTCAAAATGCACCATCATCGCCGGCAGGATCACCATTCCGCGCAATGCCACTGCCGGAAGCTGTCGTATTCTGTCGTCCATATGTTATCCTTTCCATCACGACGCGCGGAACGCGCGCAGAAAAAATCCCGCCTGCAAGCTCCCCTGCAGACGGGTAAACGTATGCTCAAGCTCCCTTGCGCTCTATCTGCGGCATTCCCTGTAACTCCACCGCATCACGTGTGATCGTACATGCCACGATATCCTCATCCGAAGGGATCTCGTACATCAGATCCTCCAGCGTATGCTCCATGATGGAGCGCAAGCCTCTCGCGCCGGTCTTCTGCTCCAGCGACTTGTCTGCGATCGCCTCGACCGCATCCTCCTCGAAATAAAGCTCCACACCGTCCAGCTCAAAGAGCTTCGTGTACTGCTTGATCAGTGAGTTTTTCGGCTCACGTAAGATCCGCATCAGCGCATCCTTGTCCAGTGAATCCAGCGATACCGTCACCGGCACGCGTCCGACAAACTCAGGGATCAGACCAAACTTTACAAAATCCTGCGGCATCACATGCTTGAACAGCTCACCGGTGTTCTTCTCATGCTTTTCACGGATCTCCGCATTAAAGCCGATGGACTTCTGATCCATACGGTTTTCTATGATCTTTTCCAGTCCGTCAAATGCACCGCCGCAGATAAACAGGATATTGGTCGTGTCGATCTGGATCAGCTCCTGCTGCGGGTGCTTTCTGCCGCCCTGCGGAGGAACATTCGCCTGTGTGC
>CAZERX010000199.1:0-3009 GCA_964515045.1 uncultured Eubacterium sp. | reverse complement strand
CAATGCCGCTCCGCCTCTGGTGTCACCGTCCAGCTTGGTCAGTATCACGCCGTCAATCCCGATGGTCTCATCAAAGGTCTTTGCGACGTTGACTGCGTCCTGTCCGGTCATGGCATCGACGACCAAGATCGTCTGTGCCACATCCACCTGCTCCTTGATGGAAACAAGCTCTGCCATCATGTCCTCATCGACATGGAGCCGTCCGGCTGTATCTAAAATAACAAGATTGTAATCATTCTTATGTGCGTGCTCGATCGCTGCCTTTGCGATATCCACCGGTGAATTTTTGTCACCCATGGAAAATACGTCCACGCCCTGCTTTTCTCCGTTGATCTGCAACTGCTCAATCGCCGCCGGACGATACACGTCACACGCGACAAGCAGCGGCTTTTTACCCTTCTGCTTGAACTTGCCGGCGAGCTTCGCCGTCGTGGTCGTCTTTCCTGCGCCCTGCAGACCAGCCATCATGATGACCGTCATTTCCTTACCGGGACGCAGCGCGATCTCCGTCGTTTCCGAACCCATCAGCGCGGTCATTTCCTCGTTTACGATCTTGATGACCATCTGTCCGGGGTTCAAGCCGTTCATCACATCCGAACCGATCGCACGCTCCTGAACGGTCTTGGTGAACTGCTTCACCACCTTGAAATTTACGTCTGCCTCAAGCAGCGCCATCTTGACTTCCTTCAATGCCGTTTTGACATCGTCCTCCGTCAGTCGTCCCTTGCTGCGCAGGTTCTTGAACACATTCTGTAGTTTTTCTGATAAACCGTCAAATGCCATTCCTATAATTCCTCTATGATCTCCGCTGAAATCCGGCGGATCTCCGCCAACAAACATTCCTCGCGGCTCGTTTCGTAGTCGTCGGCTGCCTGCCGGATGCGGACTGCCTTTTCCTTCAGCTCCAAAAAGCGCGTCATCAGATGCAGGCGTTCCTCATATTCCTCCAGCTTTCTGACCGAGCGGCGCATCATATCGTGCACTGCCTGTCTGGAAATGCCCTGCTCCTCTGCGATCTCACCGAGCGACAGGTCACTGAACACGAAATCCTCAAATACCTTCCGCTGATGCTCATTCAGAAGCTCTCCATAAAAATCATACAGATACGTCTGCCGTACCTTTGGTTCCATCTCTGACGCTTGGGTCATAAAAAATCACACCTTTTCCTTCAAGCCTTAGCTATCATACTACATCAGAAAAGGTGTGTCAAGTGTTTTTTCTTTACAGAGCAGTGTAAATTTACTGTAGGTAATACAGGTGAGGATACACCTTCTTCGCGAAAGCGGATAACTTTTTACATTCTGACAATCATTCTTGCTATTTCCATCACCAGAATTTTCATCATAATTCCGCCTGACATCACATAGAACCAGATTTCACGCATATGCTGCGATTTTGCGATCGGCGTTGCGATCGCTGCAATGATAATAACCGCTGCTCCTATGCATCCGATCAGATTCGGAATACTTACCAATGGAAAAAGTCCCTGTGCGCAACTGCCGTCGATCATATTCTGGATTGTTTTGTCAAGACCATCCCGCGCCGCTGCAAAACAGCATATCGTAAGACCGTACACCAGCAAAAACATACTTCTGCGTCCCCAGTAGCTGATATTTGATCTGTTCCATATGGAAGTTCCGATAAATCCAAGCAACATGAATAGCATAAGCGTCGTGACTGCAGTTACCGCATTTCCAAAATATAACTTCATATTGTTGATCCTCCAATTCTTTTTTTCAAGCTCATACCGCGCATACCCGATATCTTTTTATTGCGTCAGGATATCCTTTGATATCACTTCCGTCTATTTTAAGTTTTCCTCCAGCATTTTGGAAAAACGTTCTACATGCTGTTCCACCAGTTCTGCTACGCTCTGTTTGTCATCTGCTCCATCATAAATGCTGTAAAGCAAAAATATCGGTCCGTAAAAATCAAGTGCTAATTGTCTCGCATTTTTCCTGTTTTCGGTGAGTCCTGCAAAAATCGTCTCAATATATGCAACAGGACCTTCTGCAAGATAGTTTTGGTAGAGTTCTGCCATCTTTGGATCTCTATACTGCTCCAATGTCAGCATCTTGCGAAAGCAGCTTGGAAACTCTTCCTCCGTCCAATGCAAAAACTGCACCTTCGTGAATTGTTTGATCTTATCAAGAGCGGTGCTCTTATAACCCTCAACCACCTCTTCCATATTTCCTGCCGGCATTTCATATTTTTTTGCCCGTTCCACATCCATTTGATCCATTTTTCCCACAATGCTGTCCAGAATTTCCTGTTTACTTCTATAGTGCTTATATAAAGCAGCCTTGGTAACCCCCAGCTTTGCTGCAATATCGTTCATGGAAGTTCCCATATAACCGCTCTGAGCAAATAGCTTTAATGCCTCCTCTATGATTCTCTCTTTTGTACTTTTTTCTCTGATCTCCATATCACATCCTCCTTACGCAAAGTAACCGACCGGTCACTTTGCATTATAGTTACCAATCGGTTACTTGTCAAGTAAAATGTGAGCACCTTTTTGAAATTTTCGTACCATCATCATTCATAATTTGACACTTGCGCTAATCATTCCAGTTACATATCCTCCGTTCAGCTCCCGACCGTACACCTCCAGTTGCGTGAGTGCCGGAAACGGTGAGGGATCGTCTGCTTTTTTCATGTCGTGCATGGTCAGCGAACGGATCTTTTTCGGTGCAAAGGTCAGCTCATGCGGCAGGGTCTGTTTGGTCAGCTCCCATGTGATGCCGCTGCCGTCGGAAAATGTGAACTGCACCTTCGTCCACCAGTTGTCATGCGGAAAGTCTGCGCGCGTGTACATAACGAGCCGGTCGATCTCTACCATGCGTCCGAAGTCGATCGTGATCTGTGCGTCATCCTGCCGGTTGATGCCCCATGAGGCATACGGCCACTCACCATGGCTTTCGTTCGCGCACACGCCGTCGATCGCGTTCTGTGCCGCAAATACGGCTTCTCCGCGTGTTTCCACGTTCGCCGTCGCATGCGGATAACTGT
>CAZERX010000198.1:0-3025 GCA_964515045.1 uncultured Eubacterium sp. | reverse complement strand
GACGTACCGTTCTACCTGAAAGGTCATCGGCTTACTGATCGGCTTTCGCAGCAGATGGACATAATCATTCAGTCCGCCCTCCTGATAAAAGTCATATTCATTTTCCCGCTGAAAGACCCGAACGGACTTGCAGGGGAGATTGTAGATACCCTCAACCTGCAGGGTAAAGTTGAAATTCACCAGCGGGTGTAGTCCTTTATTTTCCCATATCTTAAAGTCTAAACCTTCCCCAAAATTCATAGACGGTCATCCTTCCTTTCTCGTACCGGCATCCGCGTTTCCTATCTGCTCGGCTTCATGTCAAGAATACTTTTTTCCTTTGCTTTTGCGGAGGGATTCAGGTTCTTGTTGATCTCTGATATCTCACTGCACCAACGTCTCCTGCTCATGTGGTCGAGCTGCATGACCTCGTCCATTCCCCAGTGGAAATAATACGAGATAAAAGACATTTCCCTATAAAGCTCCTCCTTCGGATACAGCTTTATCCCTCCTCGGTAAAATTTAGCGGCACCTGAAAGATCTCGCCGCAGGAAGGACAGACGACCTCCATCGTCGGCGGTTCGATATCATTGATCCGCTGATACATATCCTGCAAAAAAGCAAGATCCGCGGTAAACAGCTTTTCGATGATGTTCGCGCCGACCATCGGTACGCCCTCAAGCTCCGTGATCACCTTGCTGAGCAGCACGATCGTAAGATACGACGGATTACTGAGCACACGCGGATCTCTCGTCGCGCCGATCTCGTCTCCCGCAGTCGCAAGACGCATCCTTCCGTTTCGGTGAAGCTCACCGTTTCCATCCATATAACCCTTCGGTAATGTAAAATCAAATACTGTTTCCATTGTCTGTTTCCTCCATGCTTTTCATGTTCTGCCGATCCAAGTTTCCTGCCAAAACAGGATCACATGCTGTTTTCCCTGCGTCACCCTGCTTTGGCAGGAAACCTGCGATGCAGGTTTCCTTGTCGTGTCTGATACGCTTTCGCGCGCTGCTTCCTAGTTCGGAATGATCAGCTCCTCGTAGGCGATCTCGACAGACTCGATCGCAACATCACTGGTCTTTGCGTCCAGATCCGGTGCGTTGTACTTCGTTACCCATGCATTGGTCAGAACCCATACACGTGTGCCGGTGATCGTCTCGGTCTTGGTCTGCGGTGCACCGCCGTTGATGTCGATCATCTCGATCTGCACATTGTTTCTCGGCATCTCACCACGAACCTCGCTGACACACTCCTGGATCCATGTCTTGAATGCGCTGTCTAAGGTATAACCGAATTTGAGTGTTACGTTGCCGTGCTTTACAAGTCCGGGGATCTTTACCGGAGCAAGGCTGTTTGCATTTCCCTGACGGAACTCGATCACGTCTACGGATGCTTCCACGCCGCTGACTTCACTGAATGCTGCTGTGCCGCTCACACCGTCAACTGTGACGAGGAAGTTCATTTTGGTAAGCGGATACGCAAGGCCTTTTACATCACTTTCATAAGTTGCCATATATTATCTCTCCTTTACGGTTGCTTTTTTATTCTGTCTGTTCTGTGTCCGCGAAGGATTACTCCTCGCTCTCACCGCCGGCTTCTGACGTGTGCTGTGTCACACGGAAGATCACGAACTCAGCCGGACGTGACGGTGCAATACCGATGTTGCAGATCAGCTTGCCGTTCATGATGTCATCCCTGCTCATCGTAGACGATCCGATCTCGACAAAATATGCCTCAGATGCAGAATTTCCTGCGAGCATTCCGGTTCTCCACATTCCGTCGAGGAAGGAAGAAATGGTCATGCTGACTCTCTGCCACAGGCTCGCATCGTTCGGCTCGAATACTACCCAGTTGGTGTTTGCCTTGATGCTCTCCTCCACGTAGATGAACAGACGGCGCACGTTGATATACTTGAATGCGCTGTTGCTGCTCGCGGTCTTTGCGCCCCAGATACGGATGCCCTGACCGGGGAAGGAACGAATCAGGTTGATTCCCTCGGGATTTAAGATATCCTGCTCAGCCTTGGTGTAGTTGGTCTTTAAGCCGGTACAGAATACAGTCTCATTTGCCGGTGCCTTATGTACGCCGCGGTTGATGTCGGTTCTGGAATATACGCCGAGCACTGCTCCTGAAGGCGGTACAAAATCAGATTTTCCGGATGCACGGTCATAAACCTGTATCCAAGGGTGATACATTGCTGCGTATGAGGAATCGATCATATTGCGGTACTCGATCAGATCCTGTGTCTTATACATATCCTTCGGCATATCTAAGACAGCTACGCGGTTTTTCAGATTCTCACAGTGAGAAACGAGTGCAACGACAACCTCCGGCATGGTAACTCCGGGAACTGCGATCATGCTGACTAACTCATTCTCTACAAACGCCTGGATACCGGTACGCTTTCCGGGGCCATTGTCCTCACCGATAAAGGTGCCTGCGTTGATCTTTGCGATGCTTCCGTCAGAACCGCCCTCTAAGATGACCATTCCGCTGGTCTGACCCTCGCCAAGGATTGCCTCGACGGGATTGCCGATCTCCTTCGGCACGTTTGCGCTGACCTTTACAAGCTCGCTTCCTGCCATTCTGGTTCCGATATAATTCTTGGAATTGACATTCAGACTCAGCTCTGAGTAATTCTCTGCCTCATCGTTGTAACGGACATTGACATCCATGGTCACGAGGTAAGCAACGGTCTTCGGTACGAGTGCATCATCTACGACCTTTCCCTTGAAGGGCTTCTCGAATACGATTGCCGTATCGAAGATGGACTTGATGCGGTTGTACTCATCGTTGACAACAACCAGATCTCCCTCAGTAAAGCCTTCTGCGGACTTTGCGATATAGCCCTCGCCTGCCTCGGCTACGAGCTGCATCTTTTTCTTTGCCACGGTGTTGAAGGACACCTGAATGCGGTTGCCCCACTTTCCTTCGTTGGCTGCCTCTAAGGTCAAGATGCCTGCGGTCTTCTTTGCAGACTTTGCATCAGCCGGAAGCACACGTGAGATAAAGCAGCGGGTTCCGCCGTTTGCGAAAAACTGCT
>CAZERX010000197.1:0-3035 GCA_964515045.1 uncultured Eubacterium sp. | reverse complement strand
CCTCACGCACATGATAATCCACGCGCTCGATCTCGACATCGTAGGCAGTCCGCGTACCGCAGACAGAGCAGATGATCTGCGCCGGTCCGGTCTCGATCTCCTGCTTGTAAGCGATCGGCAGCGCTTGGATCTCCTCCAGTGCCTCCGGCACTGTACGGAGCGTGCCGTAGATCCCCTTTTCACTGTTTTCTGCGATATCTCCGAGATAGGACGAGGTCTGAAAACGGATCAGCCCGCTCACCTCTCCCGGCGTTCCGCGGCTGCCCTTGGAAATTCCAAGGATCTTCGTTTCATAGATGCTGCCGCTGTCTATCCGGATCCGGTCACCGGTATCCGAATCACTGACACCATGTCCGAGCGCACCGTAGCCCTGTTCCTCAGATACATACGTCAGCGTTCCGATGCCCGCAATGTCATCGCGCACCCAGACACCAATCTTATATGCGCCGTCCTGCGCCACCTCCGGCGTGACCGCGACATCAAGCTCCTGTTCCCCGCGCAGGATATGGAGCGTCATCTGTCTGCCGCCGCTGTCTGACACCGCCTCCACCAGCTCCTCCTTCGTGTGTACATCCTCACCGTTCACCGCCTGTATGATATCACCCCCATGCAGCCGGTATGCGGCAGGCGAAATGAGCGCACCGCTCTGATCGTGAAAGCTCGCGCACTCCACAACGAGTACGCCCGCATTTTTCAGATAAATGCCGATATTTGTACCCGCCGGTACGACCTCGGCGCGATCCGTATAATGCACCGCTACCTGCTTGATCGGAATAAGGTCAAACAGGCGACAGGTGATCGTGCTGTCTGTTCCCGCCGTCGCCGGAACGAGCTGTGCGCCAAATACCGGTGAAGCACTCTGCTCGTACACAGCCGCCACCGGAAGACCCTTTACAAATTCCGGCTCTGCCTGCTCCTCCTGCTGTCCGCCCGTCAGATACACCTCGTCCGGTATATAGGAAAACAGCAGAAAAAAAGAGAACAAAAGCCACACGCTGAGCATAAGTCTCCTCTGCTTTTTCCAGTCTGTTTTTTCTCTGAGCTTTAGGCTCCTTCCTGTCTTTCTTTTCTTTCGTTCCATACGAATGCCTCCTGCCACGGTAAAGAATCGGTCTTTATATATCAAAAAGAATCTCGCACGCGAGATCCTCCGCCTGCGGCGGGTCGCTTTAGCGACATGATTCCACCTCGCCGCAGTGCGCTCCTGCACGGAGTGCTTTTGTATGATAGGGAATTTCAACGAAATTTCCTATCATACAAAAAGAGGAGCTTTTTTGTATGCTCCTCTTTTAGTATGAACGGTTATTCAGTTTCCAATCAGGTTTCTTTCACCTGCTCTGCCATTTTTTTCAGTTTTCACTGTAATGATATTTTTTCAGTTTTTTACCGACAGCGATACAAATGATACTCCCACTCACACCGAGTATAAACATCACCATTGCAGCGCCTGAGCCTTTCCCCGTGCCAAAAAATAGATTCAGCACGGTTCCATCACCAAACGCGGACATCAGCGGTTCACACACATGATCGACCAAAAAGCCGCCCAGAAACAATCCGATCGGGATGGTAAAAAACTGGAAGGTATTCCGGCACGCATATACGCGCCCCTGCAGTCCGATCGGGATACTGTTCCTTAATATCACCTCCAGATTGACACTCATGATCGGTACGAGCACCCAGCCGATCAACTGACCGACGCACCAAAAAAACGGTTCTCTGGAAAATGCAAGTAAAAAGTTTTCCGTTCCGAGTGAAAACAGCATGGTCAGATATACGACCTTCACACGATCCTTCGGCTTCGGTAAAACGGAAGCGATCAGACTGCCAAGGATCATGGCGATGCCGGAACAGGATGTAACGACCCCAAGAACCGCCTGCCCGCCCTTTGCATTCGGAAGCACATACGCCGGTAATGCCGCATCAAATGCGGAAGCAACCAGATTTACGCCCGACATGAACAGGATCAGTGTCAGGAGCATGGGATTTTCTTTCAAAAAAGCAATCCCCTCTTTTGCCAGAACCAGTACGCGCTCCTTCCGTTCACTCTTGCTTGCCGGAATCGAAACAAAAAACTGCAATGCCACGAATGCGATCAGAAAACTGCCGACATCTGCCGCGATCACTCCATCCAGCCCGACAAACGCATACAACGCGGTTGCGATCAGCGGATGAAAGATGGATATCAGCGACCTTGATAACGACTGAAAACCACTCGCCTTCTGATAATACTTTTCCGGAATGATGAGCGTCATGGCAACCTCGGATGCTGGCTGCTGTACTGTGTTCATCAGACCCGAGATCACATTCAGTGCATACAGATGCCAGACCATCAATCGATCCGTATGGTACAGTCCAAATACGGCAATGGTACAAAGCACTGCCAGACAGTCACAGGTCAGCATGGTTTTCTTTTTATCAAAGCGGTCTGTCAATGCTCCGGCAAAAATACTCATCAGCACATACGGTGCATACGAGCAGATCGTGAGCGCGGCTGTACTCAGTGCAGATCCGGTTTTCTCATACAGCCACAGAGTCAGTGCATATGCCGTGATACTGCTGCCGAGCTGTGATACGCTCTGCGTACTCCATAGGATCAGAAAATTTTTCAGCTCGTGACATTCCTGTTTCTTTATGATCTTTATTTTATTCATTTCTTTGCTCCTTTTTTCAAATGATTTCAATTAAAAATAGAAGCAAAGTCTGAGGATATCAGCGCGATGCTGTTCCTCCATGCAGTCTCCTCAGACTCTGCATGGAGCTGTTGCAATGCAAAGTATCATTTTTCCTTTTCCCTATCCTTCCATAAATACAGAGCTATTTTTCTGCTCCGTCCTGCTTCACCTGCTCTGCCATTTTTTTCATTTCACGCGCACTGTCCAATACCGTGTCCGTCACGGCGACACCGCCGAGCATCCGTCCAAGCTCTGCGACGCTTTCCTCCTCATTGAGAAGCTGCAGTCCGGTCACGGTCGAACCGTCCGTCACATGCTTTTCGATGTAAAAATGTGCATCCGCCATCGCTGCGATCTGCGGCA
>CAZERX010000196.1:0-3061 GCA_964515045.1 uncultured Eubacterium sp. | reverse complement strand
AGCGGAAAAAATCTCACATTCTTTTTCGCATTCTGTTATAATATCAGTAACCGTATGGCACAGACGGTGTCATATATGATAGAAGGAACGAAAAATAAAAAAGGAGGAACAACAATATGAAAGTGAAAGGAACGAAAAGTCTCTTAAAGCGGATCGGTGCATTCACAATGGAAGACGGAATAGTGCTCGGCAGTCTGACGATCTCGGTGCAGCCTGCAGCGGCAGCAGCAAAATTTAAGGTTACGACACAGACGTACACCAAGCAGTACAAGCTGGCGGACGGAACCGTTTATTATGAGGTGTCATCAAGGATGCCGAAATTAAAGGGCAGCTCAGACGCAGTGAAAAAGATCAACAAGACATTGGCAAAAACGAGAAAGGACTGGATCGCAAACTCAAAGACAAAAATGGATGAGTACAAGGAGTCTTACGAGGAGATCGTCGAGTACAATAAGGAAGCAGAGGATCCGATCCCGTGGGTATTTTCCGACAGTCTGGACTATACGGTTACGGCAAACAATAAGGATTATTTCAGCGTGCTGATGGATGGCTATGATTACACCGGCGGTGCACACGGATTGCCGTACCGCATCTGTCTGACCTTTGACGCAGCGACCGGAAAGAAGCTGAGTGCTGCTAAGCTCCTCGGAGTCAAGGCATCTAAGGTGAATGACAAGGTGTCTGCACTGTATCTCGCAAAGTACGATAAGGAAGGCGCGGACGCAGGCTTTTACGCTGTAGATAATGAGCGTGAGACGTTGGAAAACGGATTAAAGGAGCTGGATTTCAAGGATCAGTATTACGTGAAAGGCAAAAAGGTCGTATTTTTCAGTTATCCGTATGACCTCGGACCGTATGCCGCAGGCTTCATCGAGGTTTCTGCAACTGCAAAAAAATAACGGATAAGAATATGCAAATGCATAATATAAAAGATCCGCGGACAACTGTCCGCGGATCTTTTTGTATGTGAAAAATTTTTCCCGTTAGGGGCGGAGTGCGACATAATGCGCGGCGTTCTCACGATTTGCTTCGATCTCGGCAGCCGTCATTTTCCGCAGGAAACGTGCAGGATTTCCGACTGCGATCGAATTGTCGGGGATCACGGTCTTGCCGGTGACGAGTGCACCTGCGCCGATGATGCAGTTTTTGCCGACCACGGCACCGTTCAGCAGGATGCTCCCCATGCCGATCACGGAATTGTCACCGATGGTGCAGCCGTGAACGATGGCATTGTGACCGACGGAAACGCCGTTCCCGATATGGATCGGGTGATCCTTGTCTGTGTGCAGGGTACAATTATCCTGAATGTTGGAATCATCGCCGATCACGATCCGTTCCGCGTCTCCGCGGATGACCGCGTTGTACCAGACACCGACGCGTTTTCCGAATGTGACATCGCCGATGACCTTTGCGCCGTCCGCGATAAAAATCTGATCTGACATGGTGGAGCCTCCTTTTGATTCGTCTGTGTTTTTTAGCATGTTCAGCCGTATATCCCGCAAATAATACCTGCAGGGTATGTGGATCCGCGTGGCTGCATTTCTTATGCATACAGATGACGTAGTCGGGTCACGTGGGATCCATGCAGCACTGCGGTCGTTTGGAGCGGCGGGTACTTAGTGACCGTATTGCAAGACAATAGAATGTAAGCATCGCGCGCATTCTATTGTATGGGTCACTTATGTACCCCTGCCAGCGACAGCCGAGCGGGAGCGTACCGCAGGCGCATGGACGCACGGGACCAAATCCGTAGCGTAAAAATATATATGATTCCATCATAGAGAATCAGCCGACGGAAATCAAGAGAAAAATATGGAAAGCCTACCCTTGCAAACACAGTCCTGCCGCAGTATGATAAACATGTACACATCAGAAAAAACAGAGGAGGAACTGAACAGATGTGGTTTATATTCGCACTCATGTCAGCCGTATTCGCAGCGCTGACATCCATATTGGCAAAGGTAGGTATCGACGGAGTTAACTCCAATCTCGCGACAGCGATCCGCACGGTAGTCGTCGTGATCATGGCATGGGGCATGGTATTTTTAACGAACGCCCAGCACGGGATCACGCAGATCAGCAGAAAAAGCTGGCTCTTTCTGATCCTGTCAGGACTCGCGACCGGCGCATCGTGGCTCTGCTATTACCGTGCACTGCAGGTCGGCGAAGCCTCCAAGGTCGTTCCGATCGACAAGCTGAGTGTCGTGATCACGCTGGTGCTGGCGTTCCTTTTTCTGCACGAGGAATTTACGGCACGGTCGCTGATCGGCTGTATCCTGATCGGAGCGGGAACGCTCGTGATGGTGCTGTAACGGCAGAAAAAAGCAGAAAAACACCCATCATCGCAAACTCCGTCAATTAGGGGGTTGAATTTTGAAAAAGCATTTGATACAATATGAAAGATGATGTTATGAATGAATGAGACAGACAAGGGGATAATGTACGAACAGATATGTTACGTTTTTACTGGGTCATTTTCTGGAATTTCTATCACATTTACATGATTCCGAAAATGGGCTATATGGCAAAACATACCGAGAAATATGATGAAGCAGAGCGTTATCGGATCGCAAGACGCGCGATCTATTACATGATGCGCACCGGAAATATCCGGACTGTCTGCGAGGGTCTGGAGAACCTGCCGAAGGAAGGCGGATATGTGCTCTACCCGAATCATCAGGGAAAGTTCGATGCATTGAGTATTATGATCACACATGCGAAGCCCTGCTCTGTCGTGGTGGATGATGCGGTGTCTTACGGCGTACTGATCAAGGAATTTATTGATCTGGTCGAGGGCAAGCGCATGAAGCTTGACGATGTCCGTCAGGCGTTCGGCATCATTAAGGAAACATCCACTGAGGTACGCGAAGGACGGCGTTACATTATTTTTTCTGAAGGTGGCTATACAAATAACGGAAATACACTTCAGGAATTCAAGGCAGGCAGCTTTAAGATGGCGATGATGGCAAAGGCACCGATCGTGCCGGTCGCGCTCGTCGATGCATATAAGGTGTTTGGACAAAATTCACTGGCACCGGTGACGGCGAAGGTGAAATATCTG
>CAZERX010000195.1:0-3080 GCA_964515045.1 uncultured Eubacterium sp. | reverse complement strand
GAGAAGAACTGCTTGCTGTCGAAGAAGACAGAATGGCAGGAAGAAACGGATGCACGCTTGATGAGCTTGATGCTTATCTCGATGATGTGATCGCAGAGGTGTAGAATCATGTCAGATAAGAAATATAAAGTAATTGTCTCCGACAGAGCAAAGCGGATGTTGGGTACGCATATCCTTGATTGCCGCAAAGATTACAGTTGGCTGATCCGTTAAAATAGCGCATCAGGTATAAAAATCGCATCTGTGACACGTGTCAAGCTGTATATAAACGTATTCTTTTTAGGGAATTGTTTGATGACCTGTGGAACGAATGGTTTAATGGCAGGCTGTTGGGATATATTTGTAGCTGCCCGTTTTTATTGCTTTAAGACAGCGTATCCAAAAGGAAATAGATAAAACGGTCGGGTTGTGGTTGAACTTCGGATATGTATTCGTATATAATAACAATGTAACATTAGATGAGTGCAGAACGAGGAAAATTATGACGGTTGTAAAGAGAAAAAACGGACAAAGGATCCATGTATACTCCGAGGCGGAGCGTAGGAACGTGATTTCAAGACAGGATGCGGAAATGGATGAAAGAGCCGCAGAGGCGGTACACTCGGCGATCAAAAAAGCCAGCGTCTGTCGAAAGCCGGTCGCGAAGTATGATGCAGAGAAAAAAAGAGCATATCTGGAGTATGAGGGCGGACTGAGAAAATATGTTGAATAAAAAACCAATGATCTTATGTCTGGCAGGACCCAACGGATCAGGGAAAAGTACGATCACACAGTATTTCGAGAAGGTCGGAACATACACGAATGCGGATGATGTGGTAGCTGCGACCGGAATGAGTAATGAGGAGGCGGCTGCTCTGGTGGATGAGAAGCGCTATGCATCCATTGAGGAGCGGGCGGATTTTACCTTTGAAACAGTATTGTCATCCAAATATAAATTGGATATTCTAAAAAAAGCGAAGGCTGAGGGATATTTTATCAAGTGTATTTTTGTCCTTACGACGGATCCAATGGTGAATGTTGCACGTGTCGCAGCAAGAGTGTCATTTGGCGGACACGCGGTTGAGGAGGATAAAATCATATCGCGTTATTATAAATCGCTGCAGAATATCAGAGAACTGTTGGAAATTTGTGACATTTTGCATATTTATGATAATACGGAGAATCCGATTCGTATTGTGAGAAAGCACAAAGAGGAGCTATCAATTTTTCCGAATCAGTTCTGGTCGGCGGAGCGGCTGCTGGAGCTGATAGACGGCTAGGAGCATTTGAGGGGAAATTCTTAAAGATTTCTAAACAAAAATTTTTTTATTGACAAAAATGAATATCGTGTTAAAATAGTTCAGTATATAAATAGTTTATATATTGAACTATTTTTATTTTACCATAAACCTATGGGATAGGTCACAGGCGGACGCGTTTGTGAGTGCGCGTGCGCTGCTGACGGATGCACGACCGTGCAGAAAACGAGGAGAAAAAAGTTGGAAAAGACAGATTACATTGGGTTTCGGATGCGCTATTTTAATCAGTGCATGAAACGTCTAGTGGCAAAGAACGACAGCACGCGGGAGAAGCTGTATGGGATCACAATGGTTGACAGTTGGATCCTACGCTATCTGGATGAGCATGACGGTCAGGAGGTTTTGCAGAAGCAGATCGAGGTCGAGCTGCATATCAAAAAATCCGCGCTGACGCAGCAGCTTAACGAGATGGAAATGCGTGGACTGATCCGGCGCAGCATTTCCGCGCATGACAGCCGTTATCGCTGTATCGCGCGGACGGATCGCGCGCTTGAGATCCACCGGCAGATCATGGAGGAGATCGAGATGCACGAGCAATTGATGCGAAAGGGGATTGACGAAAAAGAACTGGCGGTTTTTTCTAAAGTGCTGGATCAGATGATACTGAATATCAGCGGGGCAGAAAAGGAAAAGACGGCGGATCGGGGTGAAAAATGACAGTTTATGATGCATTGGAAAAAAGACATGTCATGCCTCGTGCATGGGATGACTGGGCGGCATATCGCGCTGCTTGGAGTGACTGGGTGATCCGGCACAGCAAATGGGACAGCTCGCTGCTCATTGTCGGAGCGGGCGCGTGCAATGACTATGATCTGGAGCATTTTGCACGGTTTTTTAGCAGGATCGTACTATACGATATGGATGAAGCGTCGATGAAAAAGGCGGCGGATCGCCTAAATGCCGTGAAAAAGAGCCGCGTGGAGTGCGTATGCGGGGATCTGCTCGGCATCACACCGCAGGAGTATGAGGATTTCTGCTGTATGATACAGGAAATGGTCAACCGCAGGGGAAAGCTCACGGATATCCGAGAGCTTGCACATACGGCGGTCGTGCAGGCGCAGGAGATGTATGCGCGTGCGTCCGGACGGCGGCAGGCGCTGGTGCTGCCGCAGGCAGATTATGTGGCAGTGAGCGGTGTGCACAGTCAGATCAATCATATGCTGCCGTGGATCTGGCAGGCGTATATGCAGGTGCTCGGTCAGCGGGAGGAGGAGCTGTTTCAGCTTGCTTCGCAGGAAAACCGGCTGATCGCGCGTGAGATCAATGCGAAGCTGTGTGAAGCGGCGGGCAGAGGGCTTTTTGTGTCGGCAGAGGCGACGCGTGCGGGTGTCGCAGGCGGCGTTGAGGGCGCAAGGCAGGCGCTGGAGGATCTGAAAAAACGCACCGATCCGAACGCGCTGCATCTGACGGATCAGACGCACCTTGCGTGGGGCTATGATGTCCGGCAGAACATGATCTACGATATGGAGGTGCTTGCGCTGACGCACCGTTAAGTCTGCACAGTCACGATGCTCGGTTGCCCTTGCCCTCGACGCGCCCAATTAGGCGAAGTGCAGGGCTACCGTATGGGGCTTGCTCGGACGGGCAAAAATCGCATCTGTGACACGTGCAGTCTGTCGGTGCTGTGTACCGTGTTCCATATTTTCTGTCTGCATATTCGCCGACGGATAATGGAAAAACCATGTAACGTAGCTGGGGAATGTGAGCAATATGAACGCAGCAGGCACTTTGGAGCGGCTGGTACTTAGCGACCGTCCTTTGGTCGCTTATGTACCACTGCCA
>CAZERX010000194.1:0-3167 GCA_964515045.1 uncultured Eubacterium sp. | reverse complement strand
AGGTCGGTCCAAAGGTATAAATGTTCTTGAACGCCATCGCATACGTTTCACCGTTCAACTGTCCGCTCACGGTCAGATTGGTCGGTTTTGCAAAAAAGTCCTGCTTAAAGTCCACACTGCCGTCCTCATTGCGGGGCAGGTCGTTCAGATCCATCGTCGTCACCTGAAACATTTCGCCTGCGCCCTCACAGTCACTTCCGGTGATGATGGGTGTGTGCACATACACGAAATCCTGCTCCTGAAAGAATTTATGAATGGCATATGCGATCAGTGAACGCACGCGGAACACTGCCTCGAACGTATTCGTGCGCGGACGCAGATGCGAGATCGTGCGCAGGTATTCAAAGCTGTGCTTCTTTTTCTGCAGCGGATAGGACGGATCAGACGCGCCCTCGACCTCAACGCTCGCTGCCTGTATCTCAAACGGCTGCTTTGCCTGCGGGGTCGCTACCAGCTCACCGGTCACGATGATCGCCGCACCGACGTTTAATTTGCTGACCGTTTCAAAATTTGCCAGTCCGTCGCCGTATACGACCTGCACCGGCTCAAAGAATGTACCGTCATTTACGACGATAAAGCCAAAATTTTTGGAATTGCGGTTGCTGCGTACCCAGCCGCCGATCGTTACCTGCTTTCCAAGGTAGTTTTCTCTGTTTTTGAACAGCTCTCTCACATTTGTCAGATCCATTTTCATATTCTCCTTCGATTGATCATTCGGCATCCTTGCCGGTATAGGTGATGTTGCATTTTTTCACGATGTCGGTCAGAACCTCCGTCAAAAGATAACGGTGCTCCAGATAGCTCCTGCCATCCTCATAATCACTGTCATAGTCTGCGTACAGCGCATCCTCCGACTCGTAGCCGCCGCTCTGCATGGCATCTGCGATGTATGCGGAAAAGCCCTCCTCATCGATCGTCTTTCCCTCTGCCTGCACCAGTGCCTCCAGCACCAGCTCATCATCGAGATTTTCCTGCATCTCATTCGTGATCGTTTCATTAAAGGCTTCCTCAGTCATATTATAATTTGACTGCAGATACTCCTCCATCGTTACGTCGTCCTTGCAGTTCTGCGCCGTGAACTGCTGGATATACTGCTGAACCTTCATGTCGAGCAGTCCGTCCGGTATCGCAACCTTACTGTTTTCGATCAGCGCATCCAACACGGCAGACCGCTCTGCCACGGACTGATTCTTGGCATTGCTCGTTTCCATGTAGTTTTTCGTTTCCTCATACAGCTCATCCACAGATCCGTAGCTCAGGTTCGCTGTCACATAATCATCCGTAAGCTCGGCGTAGGTGACATTCTCTTTTTCCACGATCTTATTGATCGTTACGGTAAAGACGACTGCTGCTCCGGCAAGCTCCTCGGACTGATAATTTTCCGGAAACGTCAGGTCAAGATCTACGGTCTCACCGACATTTTTTCCGATCAGACCGTCCTCAAAGCCGTCGATGAACGTGTGTGAGCCGATCTCCAGCACATAGCCCTCAGCCGTTCCGCCGTCGAATGCGACTCCGTCCTTTTTTCCCTCATAGTCAATGTTGACACAGTCACCGGTCTCGACGGTCTGCTTATCCGTGTCCGTGTAGGACGGATAATATGCCAGCATACTGTCGATATAGCTTGCGATATCCTCATCCGTCACCTCGAAATCTCCCTCCACGACGACATCCATTCCGTCATAATCACAGAGCGTCACATACTTTTCCACATCATAGCTTCGTATCGTCGTCTGCGACGTACCTCCGTCTGTATCTGCACATCCGACTGCCGTCACCGCGCAGATCCCCGCCAGCACTGCCGCCGTTACTTTCTGTTTCATTGTGCGTTTCATTCCTGCCATAACTTCCTTTCTTTTTCTCATCCGGCAAAAGCCTGTGCTCCCGCCGGTCTCCTCTGCTCCGGTCACGGTACGCACCGTTTTCCGGACAGACGGACAATAATTAGATGTTACCACAGAAACAACGAAATGAAAAGGTTTTATTGATTTTTGTCCACTGTAATGATACAATAGACAACGGATCTGAAAGTAAGGAGGATAAAATATGTCAACACCCACAATCGTTTTGCTTGTTATTCTGGTGGTACTGGTCGCAGTTATGGTCGCGCTGTACTTCCTCGGCAGGAGAATGCAGAAAAAGAAGGAGGAGCAGGACGCGCAGATGGCAGCCGTTGCCCAGACCATCCCGCTGCTCGTCATAGATAAAAAGAAAATGAAATTGTCCGAATCGGGACTTCCGCAGGCAGTTTTGGAGCAGACACCGAAAATGATGCGCCGCTCCAAGATGCCGGTCGTTAAGGCGAAGGTCGGTCCGAAGGTCACAACGTTCCTGTGTGACGGCGAGATCTTTGAGCAGATCCCTGTCAAGCAGCAGATCAAGGCGACTGTCAGCGGTCTGTACATCACAGGCATCAAAGGTATGCGCGGACCGTTAGAGACTGTTCCAAAGAAAAAAGGCTTTATGGCAAAGCTGAAAGAAAAAGCCGGTATGTAGATCCGAACCAAAAAACGTGTGCTCCGTATGGGGCACACGTTTTTTTCCATTCTATTTTATTCGTAGGAAAGCATTCCTGCCATATCCTGATGCAGTGCACAAAGGTACTGCTCCATTTCATCCTTTAATGCGTCATCGCGCAGTGCAAACTCGACATTCGCCTGTATGAAGCCGACCTTGGTGCCGACATCATAGCGGTGTCCCTTGAAGTCATACGCATACACCGGCTGCTCCTTCGCCAGCCGCCGCAGCGCATCCGTCAGTTGGATCTCGCCGCCCTTGCCTGCGTCCTGCGTTTCGAGCAGCGGAAAGATCTGCGGTGTGATGATGTATCTGCCGAGCACGGCAACATCCGTCGGTGCATCATCGAGATCCGGCTTTTCGACCATATCATCAACCTTATAGATCCGATCATCCACCTGATGCCCGTCCACGATGCCGTACTTATTTACCTGATCGTGCGCGACCGTCTGCACACCGAGGATGGAGGTCTGATATTCGTCATAGACATCCAGCATCTGCCGCAGACACGGCGTTTTTGAAACGACGACATCATCGCCGAGCAGCACCGCAAGCGGCTCATCGCCGATAAAATGACTGGCTGCAAGAATCGCATGTCCGAGTCCGCGGGGCTCTTTCTGGCGTATATAATGCATGTTTGCCAGATCATA